>JBDGSF010000055.1:0-10486 GCA_042217675.1 Candidatus Nanohaloarchaea archaeon
GCAGGAACGAGGAAACTGGACGGTGGCAGTTCAAGTTCCAGAGGGAAGACGTCGAGGACTTGGAAGGCCTCTAACTTCTTTCCTCGAAGAATTTGTCTATCTCTTTCCAGGGGGCTCTGGTTGAGATAAGTTTTTTGTCTTCAGGAAATACCTTTCTGTAGTTGCTCCACTCGTATCTTTCATCCATGTATACTATTACTCCTTCATCTGTCTCTGAGCGGATGCATCTTCCTGCGGCCTGTATGGCGCGGTTCATCGCGGGATAGCTGTAGCCGTAGTCCCAGCCTTTTCCGAATTTCTGGTCGTAGAAGTCTATGAGTTCCTGTGTCTCCAGGTCAGGTCTTTTTAGGGGAAGGCCTACTATGAAGACTGCTTTCAGGATTTCGCCGGGGAAGTCTACTCCCTCTCCGTAGGATCCTGCTGCAACTCCTAGAAGCACTGAGTCTCCATCATTTTTTCTATCAGCGAAGCTGTCAAGAAGATCCTGTTTTTCATCTTTATCCGCGCTTCTTTCCTCTACGAAAATGCTTCTATCTGTATGGTTCTCTATCAGAGGCTTTACTTTTTTCATCATGGCGTAGCTAGGGAAGAACACGCCGCAGTTTCCTTCAACGGCCTCAAAGGATTTGGATAGGTACCATGCGTATTTCTGCATCATTGATTCATCTCGTTCCTCGTATTTTGTGGTAAGAGTTGGTATAACCAGGTCCAGTTCGTTTTCCTCAGGGAAAGGAGAGTTGAATGTTTTTGCCGTTGTTTCCTCTTCATCCAGGCCTAGGAGTTCAACGTACATTTGGGGAGGGGTAAGGGTGGCAGACATCAGGATCGAGCTGTGGGCCTTGTTCAAGGGTTTTTTGCTGGAGATCTGAGGGTCCAGGCATGAGTACTTTATCTTCAGCTTCTGCTGTCCTCCGGTTCTTTCCCTCTTTATGACACGGACGTATCCGTTTTCTTTGCCTTCTTTCCAGGCTCTCAGGAACTCCGCGATCTGTGCGCAGTAGCTTCTTTCCTGTTCCTCCTCTACTTCTTCTGCTACGGTTTCCAGGTCCTTAACCATTTCCTCGTAGTCGTGGAAGTTGTCGATGCTGTCTACAAGAGCTTCTTTTTCTATTGTTTCATCGTGGCTGGTCTGTGAAAGTTTCTCGTTCGCTATCCGGCTTATTGATCTCTTTAACTGCTCTAGATTCTCCTGTTCTGCGTAGTAACCGAAGGTCTCGGCCTCGGTTATCGAACGTTTGATATTAGGCATTGAGAGGCTGTATGTGTAGAGCGATCGGGTTCTTGAAGGCATGTTGTGGGCCTCGTCTACGATCAGGATAGCGTTTTCGAGATCTGTATCGGCGTTTTCAAGTACGGCCTCTCTAACTCCGGGATGAAATATGTGGAAGTAATCTGCGATAATAAGATCGGCTTCGGCAGCTAACTGCATTGAAATAGAGTACGCACACACCTTGTTACAGGCCTCTTTTATTTTTCCAGCAGAGAGATTTTGGTGTTTAACTTCTTTTAATTTTCTCGAGGCCTGTTTTGTTAGTTCATGGTTGTCTTTGAAGGTGTTGTCGTGACGAGGGCAGTCAGGGCCTTCTCCTCCACGAGTTGAGATGTCGGCCTCGCATAGATGGTCTTTCCCGATTAGATCTACTGAAATTATGTTTTCTCCATGCCTTTCGTTCATTTTCCGTACTGTTTCGAGCGCTATTTCGTGTTGGCTGTGACTGGGAGTCAGGAAGAATACTTTCTTGTCCTCTTCACGTGCTTTTTCCAGTGCAGGTGTTACTGTAGCTGCGGTGTTATGCAGAATTAAATTGTTTCCTGTGAAGTTGTGGTTTTTGGGTTCGTTGAGGTCGTAGACCTTTTCTGACTCTTTTGACTCTATTTTTTTTATTTTATCCCAGTACACGTCCGATTCTATCAGTTTCCTGATCTTTTGGAAATTTTTATCATCTTTTTTCCAGTTATAATATTCTATTATTTCTTTCAGGCCTTCCTTTGAAGGGTTTCTGTTTCCTGTCTCATAACTTTCCAGTCTTCTGCGAAGTGTTTTTCTGCTGTAAGGTATTTCAGATTCTCTGCGTGCATCTCTTATTGCCTCTGAAATTTCTGGTATCACATTTTTGTTCGGGTTATAATCTTTCTCTAGAGCTTCTTCTAGCTTTTCCTCTTTCCTCTCTATCTTGAATCCTATTTTATCTCTCAGTTTTTCCAGTTCTTTTTGGTTGGAGATGAAGAGTCTGTAATATTTTTTGCCATCTACTGTTTTTTCCTTGCGTGTCGGTCTTATTCCGAATATAGAAAATGCTATGAGCAGCTGTGTTGAAAGCTGTTTGCTTTTAGTCGTTAATTCTAGTTTTTCCTGTGAATCCACTCCTCCGTCTGTGTCAAGCAGGCCTGAAATAAAATTAGAGAGATTATTTTTCGAGGTTAGTACACAGTCGGGTATTTTCATTTCTTCTTTTATCCCTGAAGGCAGACCCAGTTCTTTGAGTAGCAATGCTAGGCTTCTATTGCTTGATTTATACCCATATTTATCTCCATGAACTTCTCTAACCTCTGAATCAAACTTCGCCATCTGTTTCCTGAATATTTCTTCCATCTCCTGGTCTTGAGTGCTGAAGCCGATGGTTTCTCTTTTTCCCATTATGCTCCCGTCACCGAGCATCATTCCCAGGAAATAGCAGAAATCGTCATCTATATCCGGCATTTGAATTCTATTGCGGTTATTATAGTGTATCTCGGTTATTTCTAGCTCCTGCTTGCTGATACTGGCTAAATCAGTCAGTTTTAGACAGTGATTTAGCTTTACGGGCTTGTTTTCTCTCATCCTTGTAAAGTTTTTCCGTGGTATGCCTGTTTTATCCTCCAACTCTCTGTCCTCTTCCTTAAAATGAGCCATTAGCTCCGCCATGCCTGTGAACTTTATTCTCACGCTGTCTGAATAACTGTCTTTGCTTAAATCTGCAAGTGTAAACCTAAATTCAACTTCGGGCAAACTTGTTTTCTGCGGGGAGGCAATAAAATCATCTTCATCTAAATCATCAGCTCTTACCCATTCCACTTCCCCATCTTTTAACCGTAGGACCTTGTGATCAGGAGTAACTCTTACCTCCCTGCCAGTATCTGTCCTTATTTCCAAAGTATCGGCCTTTTTCTTTTCAACCTGTCTGCCTGTGTTAACTTCACGCTTCAAGTTCTCATCAAATGAATTAATACTCAGCTCTTCGCCTGAATCAAGGTCTCCTACTTTTCTAAACCCTTTACTAGTTAATACAGCTGTCTCTCCAGAAACACATTTTCCCAGACCTGTCGGTGCGTGAGCTACAAGATTTTCTTCCTCTTCTATTGCTTTCTCTGTCTCTTCTAGCAGTTCATCCTGACGGTCCCGTATCTCTTCGAAAGGGAAAAAATCCATGTTTTTATTCGGTAAGCTGACTGATTTAAGGCCTTCTGAACAGCAAAATGTTTTAACCTGTATTACTAAATGGTTCTAACATGGTGTGGTATGCTTTTGAGAATGCGGATGAAGCCGCCAAGAGAACACGAGAACTTCTCTTGCCTTTTGACTGGAGGCTTTGGGCGCGTATAGCTGTAATGGCCTTGTTTGTAGGAGGTTTTACTGCGCCTAGTTTTGGTTCTGGAGATATAGGGGGTTTTGATGGTGGCTTACAGCAGTTTGATCCCGGTGCTTCTCTGAATCCTCAGTTCTGGACAGGTTCGATTCCTGAAGCAGTCCTTCTAATGATCCTGGCAGGGTTTGCTGTAGTTTCCATATTTGGAGTTCTTCGGTCGGTTTTCGGCTTTGTGTTTTACCAGTCTTTGATGGATAACGAGGTTAGAATCAGAAGTAATTTCAGGAAACATCTCTGGAAGGGATTCAAGCTCTTCGTCTTCGAGCTTTCCGCTCTTCTGGTGCTTTTCTCTATAGGCCTGGCGCTGTTTCTACCTATTTATCTGTCGCCCGTATTTATTTTGATAGCTGTTTTAGCAGGTTTACCGCTTTTACTTGTTTCAGGAGTCTTCTTCCAGTTTACAACTGATTTTATACCTTTGTTCATGATAGAAAATGATCAGGGCGTGCTCGAGTCATGGAAAGATCTTTATAGTTTAGCTTTAGATGAGTGGAGGCAGTTAGGCCTTTACTTTATCGTGAAGCTGGTTCTCGGCGCGGTTATTGAGATCGTGATTGCCTCTGTCTCATTCCTCATGCTGCTGCTAATGGTTGTACCGGTTGGAGCTGTTTCGTTCCTACTTTACCTGGTTTTTAAGCCTTTAGCTTTAATTCCGGTGGTTGTGGCAGCTTTAACTCTGGTGTTTATCGTTCTCTACTTCCTGAGAGGTCCTGCAACCACGTTTTTAAGGTACTACAGCTTGCTGGTCTATGATGATGTTACTCAGGAAGAGAGCGTTTTGAATTCCTAGAAACTGGAGAGGGAGGCCTGTCTGCTTCCTATCATCTTGCTTTTCTGTTTTAGCCGGCGGTAGAGGAACTTGAATTCGTTTCCAATTATTTTCTTCACATTTTCGAAGCTTTCAATCTCTTGAAAATCTTCAAAGCTGTTTCTGACTGTTTCTCTGATAACCCATACGCCTAGCGGAGCCCAGTACTCTGGTTTAACCTCTCTTATTATCAGAACCTTGGCCTGTCTGTTAATGCTGTTGAGGTATTCTAGTGTTCCAAGTCGGGCTGCGTAGAAAGCCCCTGCGGTTTCCTCAGCGTAACTGGTTCTGCCTGAATAAGGTTCGTAGTTCTGCGCGATATAAGTGTTTTTAGCTGCGTTCCAGACAGATCCAGGCCTTTTCAACTCTATAAGCTCGTACTCCCAGCGGCCAGGGATCAAGAAGATGTGGAAATCGTTCCCAACGTATTCGTTGTTGAAGTAACGTATTTCGCCCAGCTCCTGGAAGTTTTTCACCTGCGAACGGATCTTCTTCGATACCATGTCGTCAGAGGCCGTAATACCCCAGCGAGTTGGCACAAGCTTCCGTTTATCTTCCTGGCCCAGCATCCCGGTTGAAAGCGATTGCTGGATCTTGTATACATCGATTCCTTTATCTGTCAACTCTTTTACCGCGGTTTTGGCCTTCACATCAGTGTCATAGAACTTTTTCTCCACCTGTTTCTCGACTGAAGGATTCTCTCCGAGTAAAAACTCTTTGATATCTCCGCTGGCGGAGACAGGTTTGACTCGGCCTCCGCTGATTGACGCACCGGGTTTTTTATCCAGTTCTACCTCGATGTCAACAGGATCTGAGGCCATTGCGATCTCTCTGGTGTTTGTGAGAAAGTTGTCGGTCTGCTCTACCTTCAGTTTCTTTTTTGAGTTGACAAGTGATGTTCTCAGGGATGCGATTTTTTCGATGGAGTAGTTCTCGCTGTACCAGTTGTCTGGAGAATCCATTAGTTCGGTGCTGCCGAGGTGTTGAGGTGATAGGATACCGGTGTTGACCTTGGGATAGTTGTGTGAACCGATGAAAACACTTGGAGGGGAGGCCCCGTGGAACTTCTTTTTTCTCTCCTGGCTAGGCATAACTCTCTCCAGCTTTCGCCGGGCCTCTTCTTCACTTATTCCTTTTGCGAGTTTGCCGTATCCCATGTGTTTTAATTGGTTGGAAAATGATTTGTAGGAACAGGTTTTTATTAAAAACATTCTTATCTTGCCGCGGCTAAGGAAAAAGTATGTCAATGCCTTCACTTGCTACCGGGCCTTTAGCGGCGTATCTGGTAGTCGGGCTCTTTGTAGTTACAACTGTTTTCTTTCTGTTAAACAAACTCGGTCTGGTCAGGAACGATGAAGAAACCGAATCAGATTAACTGAGCTTCCATTGAGGGTTTTTCCGGTCCTTTAGTTCGACTATCTCTTCTAGAATTTCTTTTTCGCCGGCGGAGGTCAGGTCCTCCAGTTTCTGGAGTTTGCGGTAGTCTTCTCCTGTGATATCTGAGAGCAGGATGTCTCCTTCTTCGATATTCCTTCCTACAGTTGCATTTGTTATAGATACTGCGACTTCGTCGCCTTTACTGGCCTCGTCTACTGATTCGTTCTGTTCCTGAATGCTTTTTACACGGCCTATGTTTTCTCCTTCTTCATCCATTAAGGAGCTACCGGTGGATAGAACTCCTTCGATAACTTCTACTCCTACTACTGCAGGGTTGGAGCTTCGAAAGACGTGATCTGGCATTAAACGGATCTTTGCAGGCCTTGAAGTATTTGAGAGAGCTTTCTCTCTTCTTTCTCTTTCAAGCTTTTCTCTCCATTCTGTGTAGCTGTCGATGATCTCGTATATGACTTCGCTCTGGAATACCTTGACTCCTTTGTCTTTGACTGCGGTCTCACCTTGCTTGGTAACCCCGGTGTTGAACGCGAATATAGCCTGGTTCTCCACTTCTTCGTTCTGCACATCTACTACATCTCCTTTCTTCACAGGCCCTACTTCTGCTTTCTGTACCTTGATGTCCTCTTCCTCCACGGCTCTCATAAGGGCCTCTAATGATCCCAGTGAGTCCGCTTTTACTACCACGCCATGTTTATCTGTTTCGAATTCTACTGCTTCAAGCTCTTCTTCTGCCTCTTTTTTTGCTTCCTCTATTTGCTCTTCTGTACATGTTCTGATTGGTGCGCCGGCAATTACGCCTTCAAGATCCTTACCTGATATCTTGACTCCCGAAGCAGGTTTCACTGTATCAGCCTCGTTGTACTGTTTGTCTTCACGGATTTCCTGTAGAGGCCTTGGTTCAAGAAGCGCTCTTATGTCTGTAGTTTTAGCTCCTTCTGTAGTTCCGTAGACCAGGGTGTCTGTCTTGTTGATAACTCCGTCGTAGTGTATTACGTTGATGGTTGTGCCGAGGCCTTTTTCCTGTGATACTTCCAGTACTGTTCCACGGCCCATGCCTTCGTGGACTTCCAGTTTTTCTCCTAGGTAGTTCTGGCTAAGGCCTGCGATCACCATCAGTAGTTCCGGTATGCCTTCGCCGGTTTTTGCTGATATTGGGATCATGGCGGCTTTTTCCTGGAAGTTGTCTACCCTGTCGAATCTATCGGCTACGATATCGTATTCGTTGAGTTCTCCCATTAGTTCGTAGATTTTTTCATCTAGTTGTTGCTTTACGTGGTCTTGCTGGAGCTGCAGGTTTTCTGTGAAGAGTTCTTTCTCTGTTCTCCAGCCGTTGATCTTGTCGATTTTGTTGAGTGCGACTACGAACGGCGTGTTGGTCTGTTGAAGTATTTCAAGCGCTTCCTTGGTCTGAGGTTGTATTCCTTCCTCTACATCGACAACTACTACTGCTATATCGCTGATGGATCCTCCTCTCTTCCGCAGTGAGGAGAAGGCTGCGTGGCCTGGTGTGTCGATGAAGAGCAGTCCTGGAATTGTGAGATCGGCTTCCAGCTGGTTTAGAAGGCCTCCGCAGACTTCTTTCAGTGTCCTGATAGGTACCTCGGTGGCGCCGATCATCTGTGTTATGCCGCCGGCCTCGCCTTCTGTTATTTTGGATTCTCTGATGTCGTCTAGAAGAGTTGTCTTACCTGAGTCTACGTGACCCAGTACTGATAGAATAGGTTGGCGAGGCATAGCTTTTCACTAAGTATCAGAGTCTCGATGAATTTTTATAATGTAACTGTTACTGCTGGAGAAAAATTTGTAAGGAGAAAGAAGAGGTGGAGAACTATTTTAGTTCTCTTTTTCAGGGTATTCGTGGCTCCGGTCGTTCTTGTAGTTCTTCTCGCACTTTCCGGAGCAGAAATGCAGTCTTTCTCCTGAGTTAAGGATGAGCATCTTACCCTGGCCTTTAGGTACTTCTTCGCCGCAGTAGTCACATTCTGCCATTTACTGAATCACCTGTGTTTCAGTCTGAGAAAATTTCATTTTTGATCCTGCGAAAACAAGTGTGTTTTCTTGAGTTCCTGAATTCATGAATTCAGTCATCCCTCCATCTCTGTTTCTTTGATGTGTACTACATCGTCTTCTCGGACTGGGCCTCTAACGTTTCTTACCAGGATTTTTCCTTCTTCGTTTCCTTCGATTACCCGGCAACGTACTTTTCGTACGCTTCTGTGGCCCTGGTCTCCGATTACTTCGATGATTTTAGCCATTACCATTTTTGATCACTGGGAAGTTTTTATTCTTCCTCTTCTGCTTCGAGGAGTTCTGCTGCTTTGTTTGCGATGTCGTCTACATCGTCTTCTGCGCTGCCAGCGTCTACAACTGCTGTGGCCGCAGTCTGCACTTCGAGGCCTGCTGCGAGACCGAGTTCTTCCTTGTCGGGTACGAATGTGTAGGAAATGTCTCTTTCCTCGGCTAGTGCAGGTAGGTGCATTACGATTTCTTCTGGAGAAACGTTTCCAGCGATTACAACTAGGTCTGCGTTGTTTCTTTCGATTGCTTTTGTAACTTCGTTTGTTCCTTTAACGACTTTACCTGTATCAGCAGCTTTTTCGACTGCGTCGTAGGTTTGTTCAGCTAAAGTTTCTTCCGGCTCGAATTTTTGGTATGTCATTTTAATTCTACCTCTCCATGAATGAGATTCATCAAGGTTGTAAATACACAAAGAGAAAAGAACTTTTTTATACACAGGCCTTTAGAGTGGTTGAGACCTGTGTAGTGGTTTAGAGAGCTATTGTTTGTTTGATGATACTATGTCTTCTACTTCTTCTCTTCTGGTTCCGAAGTCATTCAGTAGCTGTTGGGCTTCCTCTTCGGTTCTCTGATCTTCGGATATTCCGGCTTCGAGATGTTCCATTACGTCCTTTATCTCGTTGGACAGGTATCGCATTTCTTCCACTCTATCTTGAACCTCTTCAAAGTGTTCTACTGTCAGGAAGATTGTCTCGGAGCTTTCTTGCCCTTTTGAAAAGTCGGCTGATTGTGCCGTTTGTGCGTTTTTTCTTCCGGTTTCTGTTCTATCAGAAGTGTCTGACATGTTTTCTTGGTTGGGGCGCTGGCTCTGCTCTACCTGTTGCTGGTTGTTCTGCTGTGACCGACTGAATCTATTTGAACCCTGGCTTTTCTGAGGGCCTGAAGCCTGGTCTCGAGTGCTCCGGTCTTGAAGTTGTTGGCCTTCTGTAACCGGATTTTCCTGGCCCTGTTCTCCGCGCTGATTCCGTGAGAGACTGTTTTGCTGTGGAGGCTGGCTCTCTGCCGAGCTCTGAGAACTACTTGTTTCCTCAGTGTTCTCTCCGTTAAATGAACTCTGGAAGTTCTGTTCGTTAGGTGCTATATTTGAGTCTTCGGCTGCTTCCCGGTTCATTTTTGAGAAGTCCGGGCCTCCCTGGCTTTGGTTATCTTCAGTGGTTTCATCTTCCTGGCTTTCATTATTTACCAGGTTTTTGATCTCTTCCATGTTCTCCTTTAACTTCTCCTTGTCGTCGTTACCCAGATTAAACATAGCCCTATCATATTATAGCTTATTCCCGGTTTAAATAAACACGCGCCTTGATCTGGATAAAGTGGGTAAGAACAAGTAAGTGATCTTCGAGTAAGAGAAAGAATGAGGTTAAGAGAGAAATATGCAGGGTTCTTTAAGCCTGGCTCTCTTCCTCTTCTGTCTCTTGATCTTCCTGTTCCATGACTTCAGCCCCGAAATCCGTTACTTCATAGTCGAAATCTGCTCCCTTGTTCCCGGCTATCTCTCTCGCAAGAAGGAAGTATACAAGGCCTAGAGAGTTTTCTGCTTTATTATTAGCAGGTATAATTTGGTCAATTTCTTCTATTTCGTTCTCTGAGTCAGCTATTGCTATTACAGGAATGTTTGTGTGTTTTGCTTCTTGAATGGCCTGCGAGTCTTCTTCAGGGTTGGATACCACCACAATTTCAGGCTCCATGAAGTTCTCTGATTCTGGATTAGTTAGTGTTCCCGGCATGAAACGGCCGTCAATTATCTTTGTTCCAATAGCCTCGCTGAACTTTTCTATTGGTGTTGATGACTGTTCTGTACGGCCTACTACCAGTATCTCTTCTGGATCATATTCTTCGAGGGTTTCCGCAACTTCTCTAATCTGATCATCGGTCTGATCCAGGTTTAGAATAGCTAGCTGGTTTTTCTTTACATGAAAGATGTAGTCCTCCATTGAGGTGTGTTGAGCCTTCGTTCCTATGTGAACTCCATTGGCTAGGTACTGTTCTCGATCGACCAGCATGTTTTCGTCTTCACTCATACAGGCCTATTTAAAGACAAATATTAAATACGGCTCGATTACTGTCCTGTAGTCTAAACCTGATCGTTTATTTTTGGATCTTCAGATTTGTCCCATAGCTGCAGAAGTCTGTTTAGTTTTGCTATCCGTATATCGGCTATACCAGCCTTAATTATTGGGGCCTCCCATTCGACGGCTAAATCGCTTATAGTGTAGTCGCAGGTTTCTCCTGAACGATGAGATACAACCGGTATGTAGCCGTGTTCTTTTGCCAGCTCTACGGTTTCTTCAGCGTCAGTCACTGTTCCGATCTGGTTGGGTTTGACTATCAGTGAGTTACATGAGTCCTGTTCGATTCCCTG
>JBDGSF010000055.1:10586-17048 GCA_042217675.1 Candidatus Nanohaloarchaea archaeon
CGATCTGGTTGGGTTTGACTATCAGTGAGTTACATGAGTCCTGTTCGATTCCCTGTTTTAGTCTGTCTTTGTTTGTGGTGAACAGGTCGTCGCCACAGATCATTACTTCGGGGTTCTTTCTTGTCAGTTTGGCGTGCATCTTGAAATCTTCCTGATCAAAAGGATCTTCTACGTAAACTAGCTCGAATTCATCTATCAGCATCTGTACAAACTCAAGCTGTTCCTCTGAGGTATTGGTTTCTCCAAGAGAAGTCATTCGATACTTGCCATTTTCGTAAAACTCTGAGGCTGCAATGTCCAGGCCTATACGGGCTTCATGCTTGTCTGCTACTTTCTTCAGCGCTCTGAGCGTGGCTTCGTCATCCATTGAAGTTATAAGAGCGCCTTCATCATTTATACCTCTAATTTTTGATGCGTAACGTTCTTTTAGCTCCTGGTATATTTTTCTGTTAGTCTCTATTGCTTCAGGGAATGTGTCCGCATTTACAGGGAGAACAAGGAATTCCTGTATGCTGGTGTTTCCTCCATGCTCTCCTCCGCCTATCACGTTGCTTAGAGGTAGAGGAAAGTTCTCACTGTTTTCAAATCCCTTGGCGTTCTTGAATGCGAAGCTTGATGCTATTGCTGCGGCGCCTAGACGTGAGAAGTCATCTGTACCGTCGATCTTGTGAAGTTCTTCGTCGAATTCTTTCTGGGTTAGGTTACGGCCTTCCAGTTTCTGAAGCAGTTCTTCAATATTTTCCAGATGGTTCGGGACAAAGCATTTTGCTTCGTGTGTCCCTGTCGAAGCGCCGGAAGGAGCTTTCCCATAGGAGTTGTTTACCTCTGCTTCAACGGTAGGATTTGTACGAGAGTCAATTATCTGACGGAGTTCAATACTTCGTATTTCCATGTAGAATTAATGAGAAAAGTGGAATAAAAATGAGTGGGGGATTATTTCCTCACGGTAATAGGGAGCTTGCTCTCATCCATTTCACGTTTCGCAATGTCTATAGGCGAGTCCTCGCTGTCAACATCTACAAAAGCAGGTGCCCCCATTGCGATCTGCAGGCTTCTTGCGCCCAGTATCCGGGCTTCTTCGTATCTTGTGTATTCCATTTTTGTATCAACCTATGTATCCAAGATCAGGGCCGCTTCCCTGTTGATCTTGGTCGTTTCCCTGTTTCTCTTTCAGGTTCCTAATCTTTTTAAGAATCTCTTGTGATTCCTCGACTTTTTCGTCTAGATCAGAGTAGTCCAAGTCCTCGTCGATTATCTTCTCCAGTACCTGGATAACTTTCTCCGTTGACTTTGGATCGCTTAAAAGGAATCCTGGTGTTTCACCGAGTACGCAGAGTCCCTCGTAGCCTCTCTCCTGTGCCAGTCCCAGAAGAAGGCCTGATACTCCTACCACTTGGTCTACGTCGTGGTCAAAGCTTATGTCGTGATCCTCATATTTTTCTTTGAGTTCTTCCTCCGTGGTAATTCCCATTACTTCCGGGTCCTCTACTACGTCCCCTGTGCCGTATCCTCCTACAGTAATTACTTCGGTCGCCCCTACTTGATCTACCAAGTCCATTACTGTTTCGGCTACTTCGTGATGGCCTTCAGGGTTGTTTGCCTGGGTGTTTCCTTCAAGGAACACTATATCCTGTTTATCTTCTCTTTTAAGCTCGTATATCTCATTTTTAATTGTTTGAATTGTTTTGTTGTCGTCTACTATTGCGTAAGGAGGGAAATGGGTAGAAGTTATTTCTCCAAGCTTTTCCGCTTCAGTATTATCTGCTATATAGCTTACGCTGTTTCTGCCTATATGGCCTACGCCGGCTAGGCCTTCGATAAATAGAGGGTTTTCTGTTTCCTGTTCCTTATGCATCTTGATTGTAGTTTTTCCCATTAATTAAGCACCTTGTATTTTTCTCTTCAGGATTGTTTTTTCATTTCTCTGCGGTATTCTCCATATTTATCGGGGAATGAGAATTTCGGAGGCCTTGCTGCCTCTGTCTCTGTTCCGCAGTGTTTTTCCTTTAACGTGTAGGAATTGCATTCTGGACATTTTTTAATCATGGACATTACGCCTTGTTGAAATCAAAGCTTCCGTCCAGTTCTTCGACTTTCTCTCTAATTGTTTTCACGGATTCATCCATTCTCTTCTTGGCAAGTTCCTGTGTTCGGCCCCAGGCAGTGATTGAGTACGTTGGCGCGGATACATACTTTACTTCGACTCCTTCCTCTACTTCTGAAAGTGATTCTTTCAGTCTTTCCGCTCCATCGCTCTGATCGAAGGCCAGTTCTAGTTCGCCTTCCAGTTTCTCCTGCTTCAAGTTAATGTTCTCACGGGCTACTTCCTGGATGGCCTCTACCATCTCGTCGTCGAAAAGCTCCTGGAGTTCTTCTTCGCGGGCCTCGGCGATTTCGAAACCGTGGAAGCTGGATCCGAATTCGCGCTGCATTGGGAAGACTACTTCCTCGAATAGTTCTTCTTTGTCGCGGCCTATTTTTTCGGATAGTTCTTCTATGAATTTTTCTGCCTTCTGTTCTTTCTTCCATCGGGCCATTGTCTCTCTTTTCTGGTTGTCGTTGACCCGTTTAAGTGATAACGTTATGTTGTCATCTGTATCGACTACCTGTGCAACTGTCTTTTCTCCTTCGCTCAGTTCTTTTCTGATGTCCTGGATCCAGGACCTTGATACTTCTGAGATGTGGATCAGGCCTGTCAGGTCTTCGTATTCGTCCAGATCTGCGTATGCAGAGTTCTTGTCTACATCTGTCAGGGTTATTACTACGAAATCTCCTTCATCAGGTTTGTCTTTGTACCAGCGCATAGAGAAATGATAATAAGTGATTTTTAAAAGAGAATCGAACTGTTAGAAAGTAAAAATTAGGGCAGGGAGTAAGTAGAAGGGGAAATCTATTCTACTGAAAGCTCCCTTGTGACTTCGCCAGGGAACTCGGCTTTTCCGCCGGTAGGTCTAGCAAGTACTTCTCCACATACCAGGCATTCTACTTCTGTAGAGGCCCTGGAAAAAGTTGTCTGTTCGTTTCCGCATTCACTGCATTTTACTCTTACAAAGTTCTGTGCCATTCAAAAATCACCTCTGTGATTTTTTGCTTGCCCAGAAAATCTCTGATTTTCGGCCATGACAATGATCACCTTTCGATCTCGAATTTTGATGCTCTAAGAGCGTTTCTAGGTTTCCAGGATTTACCGCATTCCTTACAGTTAAACTGGAGGTCCTTTTTCTCTGATGTAGGATTGGATCCACCACGGCTGCGATTCGCCGGGTTCTCGTAAGGGAATGATCCGTATCCGTTGTCGATCTTTCTCTGACGCTTACGATGCTTCTTGCTCATCTGGCTTGTAGACCTGTTGGTAACTTCCTTCACGGTCTGTTCGGTATGCTCATCGCAGTGAGGACAGTACCTTCTCTGCTCTTTTGGAATCTTTACCATACCAACAACCTCGAGATTAAACTTTAAAAGGCCTCCCGTAAGGACTAGATCATTCAAATAAAGAGGTTTCAAACTTCCTCGGCGTTCCCGCGGTTAACCAGTATTTCGGCGTTATCTTCAGGTATCTCGGTTTTATCTCCTTCCTCGAAAGGCCCGTATGTCTCAAGATCGGTTCCCATGAACTCAGGAACATCGGAGGTGATTCTGACCTGGGTGTAACCCTCTTCAGAATTTTCGTCGGTCTTCTCAGGCCCTTCCTCTGTTTGATCATTGTTTTCAGTTTCCTCTCGATCTTCCATCTCTCCTGTTTCAGTTTCTTTTCTCTCCCGTTCTTTTTTCTGTTCTTCGGTATCCTGGTTAGAGGATGTTTCTCTATCGTCTTCTACCATTTCGTTCACCCTGTCCCTATGATCGTGGAAAACCTCTTTCAGCTGCCTGTAAAGCTCTTTCTCTCTAGGAAGCATAAGGTCATCAGAACTAAGGTCTTCAGTTTTAACAGAAATCTTGGCGTTTTTCACAATTTTATCCTCTCTAAGCGATACTATCTTCTTAAAAACTCTCTTAGCGTTCTTATATTCACGGCCTTCGCCAGAAGACTCTCTTTTAGATCTTAAATAGTTGGATACACGTAACAGGAAGTCCTCTCCTAGCTCTGTTAGGTCTTCCTCTCTTTTCTCCTCTTTCTGAATCTTCCTAAGTTCGCTGAAGGTTAACGCGTTTTCTGACATCTATATACTCTACACCTGCTAAAGCTTTTTTACCTCAAGGTCTTCGTTACACTGCTCCACATGCTTCTTATACCACGACTCCGAAGTATACTCCTTCCCACAGTAAGGACACTCCATAACATCTTCATCCTCGCTGCCCTCCTCTCCATCTTCACTGTCCTGACGCCTGTTGGCCTTGCGGAAAGCATAGCTTACAGGGTTGGAAACCTGCTCCTCCAGATTATCTCCTTCATAGACTCCCATATCCTTGTAGTAACCGTTTGAATCGTAGTTCGGGGGAGGAACGTCCTCGCTTCTCTCACGGTGCCACCGCAGCTGCGACTTCACGTAAGTCTCACCGAGCTCCTCCTTATTCCGTTCATTCCAGGACCATATCTTCGACTCGATCTCATCCCACGAATAACCAACGGTACGATAGAAGTTAATCAGGATGAATAGAGCTCTCTTACGGCCATCCTCCAGGCCCTCCAAAATATTCTTTATCGTGGGAGGGAAATGCTGTTCGGGGATAGCATCTTCAGGCCTTTCAAAGTCGCGATCCTGGTTCTTCTGAATCTCTTCCCTCCGCTCTTCCTCCTGCTCAGCCAGGAAATCCATGGCCTGAACTGCGAGATTAGTGGCCTCCCCCTCCTCATACTCGTCGAGGAAATCAGTTTCGAACTCAACATTGTCGATCTCGGCCTCCTCTTTCTCGAAGTCCTGTATATGATCTATCTCGATAGGCAGTGATACCAGCCAGCTACCGTCGTGAAGGCTGTAAGGCATTCTGAAAAGGTGGCGTTGTCCCCAGTCATTCTCTATATCGGAGACCTTGTACGGTTTCCTGCCGTTGTCAGTCTCCATCTTCTCCTCCAGGCCGTACTCCTGTATCAACTCTACCATTTCGTCTCTGAGATTGTCGCGGATATAGTCTATTATTCCCCGTGGAAGCCGAGGGTACAGGTCGGATATACTCTGCTGGTCGATCTCCTGAGGGAAGGCCTCGCCCCTGACTCCGATATGGAAGCCACGGTTACCGGAGAATTTCACGCTGATATTCTCGATGCCGTGATCCTTGAGTTCGCGGATAACTAGTTCTGCAGTATCTTTCGCAAGTTCAAATGAGTGGTCGCAGTCGATATCTATTACCAGATCCCAGGCCTCACGCAACTGATCCAGGTCAGAAACATTGTCGATCAGCAGAGGGTTACGCCACCGCTCAACAGAGGCATGGAATGCAACCGCACCATCCTCGACCAGGGCCTGGAAGTCGCCTGGAAAGTTGATGGCATCAGGCCTTTTTCCGTAGCCGTTGGGATAGGTGGGGGCGATCTCGCGATACTCAGCTATGTCAAGAATTTTTTCTTTAAGGCCTTCCTGTTCGTAGTACTGGCGTATCTTCCAGTCCTGCGGCCTCTTCTGCTCCCCCTCCTCTGACATGGTTATTATTGCGGTAGGAAACTGTAAAAATCCCGGCCTCACCCCAAGACTTGAGATAAAAAAGTTTCTACGTAAACAGTCTCTATGCCTGAAGAAATCTACAGAGACCCGGAAACCTATGTAGAGAGAAGGTACTCTTCCACCGGTGGAAAGAAAGTGCTGGAGAGACAGAACCGGAACTTCGAGGAGATGCTTGAAGGCCTCGATGCACAACAGGGAGATAGAATACTTGAACTAGGTTCAGGCCCTGCACTGCTTTCAGAGTACCTGGATGATTACGAGACTTTTGCAGCGGATATAGAGCAGGAGCCTCTTCAGGCAGCAGTCGCAAATAACCGGGTAGAAGACGCTGCCCGTGTCGATGCTCACAGACTCCCGTATCAGGACGATGCATTCGATTATGTAGTTGCTCCACGGCTTTTCCACCTTGTAGGGAATGAGGAAGAAGTTGTTGATGAGATGAACCGTGTAGCGGAGGAAGGCTTCGTATTCGACGTATTCAGCGAGTCCAGTGGCCGCAGACTTTACAATAATAGAATGGGACAGCTTAACAGCGATATGCCGGAGGGAAGCACTCTTCACAGCGATGAAGAAGTAGCTGAATGGCTGGAAGGCCTTGATTATGATGTCCAGAGTGATTTTCCGGTACCTTTTGGGGCCTACAGAGAATCAGATTCCGAACTGTTCTCTGATCTGGTTGAAAGGGTTCAGGATGCTTTCTCTGGGCCTCTGGATTCAGTGGTTTACTTCGGCGCTGAATCAGAGTAATTTTAATTCTTTCTTTAGAATATAGAAAGGAAAGAGTAAGGTATGTGTGAGGAACGTTAGTCTTCTTCAATTCTCGGCGCCAGTACAAAGCTCAGATTGGCCTCATCTGGGATCT
>JBDGSF010000055.1:17148-23260 GCA_042217675.1 Candidatus Nanohaloarchaea archaeon
TCTTCTTCAATTCTCGGCGCCAGTACAAAGCTCAGATTGGCCTCATCTGGGATCTCGAACTCCAGTCTGACTGGGAATTCGTCGGCCATCTTGACTGTGACTGTATCGGATAGTTTCTTGGCGCCGATCATTTTTGACAGGTAGTCAAGGCTGAACATTGAGTTGGCCTCTTCTCCTGAAAGCTCCAGTACTCCTTCCGAGTCCTCTGTAATCTTGAAGTCAACATCGGACTGGTCTCCTTCTGCCGAGATCTCGATACTGTCCTTCGAGGCCGTTACTGTAACGGAGTCTGAGACAACCATCGCGTCCTTGATTGCGCTTTCAAGAACGTTTGTCTCGAGCTCTCCCTCGAAGGTGAACTCGAGCTGGTCTGTGGAAGGGATGTCGTCTTCGGAAAGGTTGAGGATTGGCAGCGAGAAGTTTCTCGTGCTGCGGCCTTCCATATTGATGTAAAACTTGGATTCATCGTCCTTTACTTCGAGAGTGATTGTGTCATCGCTGTTTGCTCTGCGAAGAATTGAGTATAGGTTTTCCAGATTTAGGCCTACTTTTGATTCTTCATCAAGTTCGTAGTTTTCGAATACGTCTTTTTCGATGTGGAAGTCTACCAGGCCTACCATTGCAGGATCTGCTGCAACCAGGTGAATGCCGTCATCCTTTAACTGGAAAAGGCCTTCACTGATTAGATCTGAAATGGTTTTCATGGAGTCCTGTAGAAGTCCAACATCTTCGATTTCTGCTTTGAACAACCCTCCTCACCTATGTTACTCAGAAGTGTTAACAACTTTTTTAACGCTGTCGTAGGTTTCAGGATCGACGTCTTCGAAATCCTGTATAATCTCTCCCTGGATTTCAAAGCTGTCAGGGGTTGGCAGTACTCTTCCCAGGACTCTGATTCTCTGCTGTTCTTCTAGGTCTTCCAGGGTTTCGTCGTCAAGGAATACCTCTACTGATCCTGTGCTGTCGTCTACGGTGACGGATTCGTCGTCGACAGAGATTATGGTACCTACTACTCTTACTCTGATATCTTTCTGTGGATTAATCTCGTCTATGTCTTTAGGCCTTGCCGGCGCTCGTCTTTGGTTCTCGGGCATATTATATATGACGGTATAAAACTATTTCAATATGGGGAGGATCCGCGACAGGTTGGTCTCGAGGCCTTTTGGAGAGTTCCTTGTTTTAACAGGTTTTCTTTCCTTTCTGGTTTTCTTCGTCTACATGGGTTACAGGACCGCAACAGGTATTTATGGCTATAGTTTGGAGGAGTACTACTTTGTAGTCGGCCTCATGGTTTTCAGTTTTGCAGTGTTTGTAGCAGGGTCGGAGATTCTTCTCGTTGACTGGAAGAGAAATCACTAAGATTATATACCGGCAGCGGTAAGAAGTTTTTATGGATTTACTAGGTCAGAAAGGTGAAGAGGCAGCTGCCAGTGCCGAACAGCTTAGAGAGACTATCCAGTCGCTTCAATCTCATGTAAACGCTATGGATAACGCACTTCAGGACTTTGAGAACCGGTTCAGTTCGATTGAAAGCAAGTCCGAGCATACCCGGGGTAAGGCTGAAGAGAACAGGCAGGATATCAATGATCTGGAGCATATCTTCAGAAGGCTTAGCAAGATTCAGTCGAAGCAGAACAAGAAACTACGTGAATTAAACGGTACTGAAGAAGACTTGAGGGAAGAGATCTCATCCATTAGAAAGGAGTTGCAGGGCAGTAAATCGAAACAGAAAGGCCTTGAGGACAGAGTTTCTCAGATTGAGCGGCATCTGGATAATCAGGATAGAGAAATATTTGAAAGAGTTAATGAGCTGGAGGAAAAAGTTGAAGAGATAGAGGAGCAGTTTATACTTGACTCCAACAGGCAGGAGTGGGATTTAGACAGCAAGCTCGAGAAGTCACGATTCAAGAACAGAATGGCGAAGGTAGATAGAGAGATAAGTAAGCTTAGGACTTCTCTTAACTCTATAGCGGATGAGATGGATACTGAAGAAATTGAACCTGTTGAATAGGCCTTAGTCGTATTCTTTGTATACATTACCGCATTGACGGCACTTGTAGAACCTTGTAGCCGGTTCATCTGAGGACCGGGTCTGTTTCATCCACCATTCCTGCTCTGTCTCCTCACCGCAGTTCTTGCATTCTCTGGTTGTGGTAGGTCTTGAGGCCTCCTCACTTCCTTCTTCGTTAACGTTCAAGCGGTCCATTGGATTGTCTTCCTTCTCCTCAGTTACTTTGTAGTCTCCTCCGTCTACATCCTGAACGTGGCCGCAGTCACGACACTTCATAACGGTCTCTCCGTCTTTTTTCTCCGAGACAAGCATTCCTCCACATTCGTCACAAAAGTCCATATGGCCATAAGTTAGGAAGTTAACATTTAAATTAACTTGCGTGGCAGGAAGGAGTGTTATCAATAACGAAAGGCCTGTCACCGGAGTATCCAAGTAAATCCATGGTCCAGAGCTTTACAAGGCCTACACGAGGAACTTCAAAGAAAACCTTGCCGTGGATCTGATCTGGGTCGACATGTTTCTCGAACTCGAGCTGGCCGGTATTGGCGTCACCCATGGTCTCGAGGTAAGAATGGTTTTTCTCCACGACTCTGTGAACGATAGGGATATCCCCAGGCGGTAAATCCGTGGCATATGTGGTCTCAACGCTATGGCCTGATATGCTGTAGCTCTCGCCTTCAAACATTGGTTCCAGCTTGGTTCCATTCAGAGACATTCTAACTCTGTCGTTGTCCCTGTCGCGTGCAGGGTCGACACCGAGAAGTGAGAAACGGCCTATAGAAGTAACAACTGATGGAGTGCCGCTCTGATTCTGCTCCAGTACATACTTCCTCTCTCCTACTGTGAATTCCACTCTGTCTGGGACGTTGTATACAATTATGTCTCCTTCATGGATATTGCTGTATGAGGCTCCTTTAACGAAAAGAATGTCTCCTACCTGCAATTCCGGGCACATAGAGGGTGAAACCACGGTAACAACAGGCTTATCTGTGTCGAGGACGGCTCCGGTTGTCTGGAGGGCTCCGAATGCCAGGAGAACTGCCAGGAAAATAAAGTATATATCATCGAACTCCTGAACTCGGTCCCTGAAAGAACTGTACTGGTTTCTGATATCCATGAAGAAAAACTTGGGGGAGGCCCTTTTTTGAGTTAACCCTTGGAGAAAAGGCCTTTTCTAGGCCTGGTCTTCAAGCTCTTCCATCCATTCCTGGGCGGTGTCGATTCCTTCCTTGAGTACTTCGCGAGGATTATCTGCATCGATTACAAGGTTTGAGTCTTCGCCCAGTGGGTGGCCTTTGTCGTAACCGGCTTCTCCGCCGTTCTTCCAGATTGCCTTCCTTACAAGATTTGCAACTGTGTGGTTTTTCTGAAAGTTTACGATAAGCCGGTCTCCTTTTTCTACTGCTTCAAGTTCCATTATCGGTTCTCCTCGTGATTATCAAGTCTATCTCGGTTTCATGGCTTTCCTCTGTATGAAAGCCGTAACTCGGCGGCAAAGAGATACTGAACTCCTCTACCGCCAGCACTTCATGACTGGAATTTCCTACAAAATCTTTTATACGTTCACGCAGGCCCCGCGGACTGATACCATAAACCGCATCACCATGCTCCAATGCCTTCTCCCAGAACTTCAGGCCTATATCGGAGTGCTGGGAAAAAGGAGGATTCATCAATACAGTATCAACATCCTGATCGAACTCCTCAATATCTTCCTGAACTATCTCAACTTCAAGGCCCAGATCTTTGGCGTTCTCCTCCAGGATTCTTACAGCTTCATCCTCTTTCTCCACAGCTAAAACTTCTGCACCCAAGAGTGCAGCTCCAAGGCTAAGCATTCCGGTACCTGCACCTAGATCTGCTACTTTCAGGCCTTCAATATCCTCCTGCATGTATGCTGTATGCAGTAGATCAGCTGCAAGCGCTGGAGGGGTGCGGTACTGTTCCAGGCTGATTCTAGGGTTCTCGAAATCGCTTATTTTCGAAAGCTGTTTCTTGAGCTCGGTTTTCACACAACAGGATTAGGGATTTAAGATTTAACATTCCTTCACACGGGTATGCCAGAGGAAAATTTGGATCTAGAGGATCTTTCGAAGGAAGAACTGATCGATAAAGTAAATGAACTGCAGGAAGATCAGGTGGTCTTCTTCGAACCGCAGAGAGAAATCATACTTTCAAACCCGACAGAGGAAACTTTGCAGGAAATTTCTTCGATATCGCATATGGAGACCTCTTCCGGAGAACACTACAAGTTCCAGGTAAGGGAAATGGATGTCTGGAACTCCGATCTCTCGCTGGAGGAGATGAAGGAGAAATATACGCGGCTGGTAGGTAACTACCCGCACTTCATCGAGTGGGTTGAAAGAACCTATGAGAAACAACAGGTATTCAGTATAGAACATGAGAAGATGGCTCACGTACTTGTATCAGAAGATAAGGAGAGAATGGAGTGGGCTCGTGGAATAGATGAAGTGAGGAAAAATCTTTCGGTCGATCTCTCAGATACGAAGTCCAGGATAAAAATGGGGGCTAAGTCACGGGCAGAAATCAAGAAGGCCTTGCTGAAGAAGGGCTATCCTGTAGAGGATAACTCAAAGTTCCGGGAATCCAGCGAGAAAATAGGCTGCGATCTTAAAGGATTAGAGCTTAGAGATTACCAGGAGGAATATATTGAAAAGGCTTATGAGGAACGTGCGGCTGTCTTGGCTAATCCAGCGGGCTCAGGGAAGACTGTCACCGCGATAGGCCTGATGGCGAAGATTGATGCGCCTACGCTTGTCCTTGTACCGCAGAGATCGCTGGTAAACCAGTGGAAAAGAGAGATACTGGATAAGACTACTTTGACAGAGGATCAGATCGGTCAGTACCACGGCGATCAGAAAAAGATGAAGGACGTGACGATCGCGACTTATCACATGGCGGGGGAGAAAACCTCTTTATTCCAGAAGGAGTGGGGTCTTATCATCTTCGACGAAGTCCATCACATCCCTTCCAAGCTTTTCAGGAAAACGGCCTCGCTTCAATCCACGAGGAGGATAGGCCTTTCGGCCTCGCCGGTTAGAGAGGACTCCAAGGAGCGCGAGATATTTGCTTTGATCGGTCAGGAGATCGGCGGTGACTGGGCTCGGTTCTTCTCGGAGGGTTACGTTGTGAAGCCTGATGTGGAGATCAACCTTGTTGAGTGGGACTCCGATTTCTATAGGCATAAGTACGAGGAGGCCTCAGGGATCAAGAAGGCTATAGTTGCATCGAAAAATCCGGCTAAGCTGCCGGAGCTTGAAGAACTTCTTGAAGAGCATGAAGATGAGAAAACCATTATCTTCTCCGACTGGATAGATCAGGGAGAGAAAATATCGGAGGAGTTTGACGTACCTTTCATCTCTGGCGAGACTGACTTTGATGAGAGAGAGGAGTACTTCAAGGATTTCCGGCAGGGAGAAATAAATACGATCATAGTCTCAAGGATTGGAGATGAAGGCCTTGACCTGCCGGATACCGAGGTAGGGATCATTATGTCGGGTCAGGGAGGCTCCCGCAGACAGGCAACTCAGAGAGCCGGAAGAGTTATGAGGCCTTTCGGAGATGCTCAGGTCTATATGATCGCGACGAAAGGAAGTAATGAAGAAGACTTTGTGAAGCGTCAGGTTGAACTGTTAAAGGAGAAAGGTGTTCCTGTAAAGGTCAAGGAGTAAGTGTTCTTCTATGGGTAGTGAGAGGCCTTTATCCTGATTTTCCTTTCTTTCTTGATTATCTCTAGGTTGTATTCGAAGGATCCGTCTTCTTTCCCTAGCTTGTACATATTGGTGCCTTTCAGAGGAGTTCCAATGTATGTCATATTGATTTCGCAGGAGATCTGTCGGCATGCGTATGGGTTGGAGGTTTTCTTGAATTTAAGGCAGATATAGTTGCCTGTGCTGGTTTGACTGCTTGAAACGTATTTCGGGGTTCTGGCAGGAGGATTTCCTTTGTTTTCCGCTGCGTAGATTGCTCTGACACCGCTTAATGATATTTCTTCTGTCGTTAAGGATCCTGTTCCTTTACTGCAGTAAAGCTTGGCGGTGTTCACGATATCCGTGTAGCTGTCGACTATTTCATTTCTTCTGC
>JBDGSF010000056.1:0-6564 GCA_042217675.1 Candidatus Nanohaloarchaea archaeon
AACTTGCTGTATCTTGACAGGGTGATCGTACCGGCCGAGGTAGACTCCAAGGTTGGAGGCAGCGAAGTCAGCGTCTACAATAGTTACTTCATTTCCAAAGTCGCTTAGGGAAACTCCCAGGTTAACAGTTAAACTGGTCTTCCCTACGCCGCCTTTCCCTGATATTAGGCCTATTATCCTGCCGTCAGACATCTAAAAATTGTTTTTTCTCTCAGGTTAATAAATTATCGGCCGATAAGCTGTCAGCTTCCAAGATGTGTTACCTCGGAGACTTTAAAACTTTTTACTAACAAATAGTAGTTATGAACAAGTTCTGGAGTGTTACAGGGGGAATACTTTTGCTGGCGATAGCTCTCCTGCTAGTAGGGAATTCTCATGGAGGCATAACCTTCAGCGATATAGAAACCGAGTGCAGATACGATAGAACGACAGACTACCAGATCAGTCTCCAACCTGATAACCAGCTACATTTCAGAGGCCATTTCCCTGTTAACTCTACAAAAGCTGATCTCTCCTATAAATACAGTCAGGGAAGCAATAAGATAGTATTGAATGTAATTGCCAGGGATGAAAAGGAAGCTCCTGAATCATTCAGGAATCAGTGTCTGGGATCCGTGGTTTATGACGGTGTTACCTCCTCGCTACAGGAAGGGTTTTATGATGTGATCCTGAAGCATGACGGTGTCAGGGTTGAGCATCAGGTAATATCGATAGAGTAGAAAAAAGAGAGGGGGAAAAAGGAAAGGTTTATTGGAGCGAGTACTTCTTGTTTCCGTCTTCGTCTTCTTCAACTTCTATCTTGCCTTCTTTAGCCAGCCATCCAAGGGCCTGGTTCAGCTTTACCGAGTCCACGTCTGATGCAGCGTCCATGATCTTGTTGACAGTGGCTTTGCCCTGCTGGTTCAGGGTTTCGTAGACTCTGCCCGCGGTGTCTCCGATATCTGCCTCGACATCTACCTCTACCTCGACGGAACTGTTTCTATCCTGATCCTCGATCTCCGCTACCTTCATGATAGTTTCCAGAGCTACATCTGGTGAGACAGAGATTGCATCGATACCTGATTCAACCAGGAACTCTGCGTAGTCGTCGTGGGTTGAAGGCGCGTCACCACAGATTCCTACATGCGCGTCCTTACGGTGCGCCTTGTTGATCAAGGTTCTGACGGAGGCCTTCACGGCTTCGTCTCTCTCATCGAATACGTGCGACAATTTGTCGCTGTTGCGGTCGACTCCCAGTGTTAGCTGTGTGAGGTCGTTGGTTCCGATGGAGAAGCCGTCGAACTGTTCCGCGAACTCTTCCGCTCGCAGAATGTTGGCCGGGATTTCTGCCATGACGTAGACCTCTACATCGCCTTGGTCAAGGCCGTACTCCTTCATCTTGGCCCTTACCTTGCGGGCTTCCTCCATTGTACGGGTGAACGGCACCATGATCGTGATGTTGTCCAGGTCGAGTTCGTCGATCGCTCTTCTAAGTGCTTTGGCCTCAAGCTCGAAGGCCTTGGTGAACTCGTCGTCGTAGTAACGTGAGGCGCCTCTGAAACCGAGCATTGGGTTGGCTTCATCAGGTTCGTATTTTTCGCCTCCTTTCAGTTCCGCGTACTCATCTGACTTGAAGTCAGAGAGCCTGACAACTACCTGATCAGGGTAGAAAGCGGCTGCGATCTTTCCGATTCCTGAACGCAGGGCCTCTACGTATTCGTCTTCTCTTCCTTCCTCGATTAGGTGGAGAGGGTGTTCTCCTACGTGTGAGGAGATGATGAATTCTTCCCTGGCGAGGCCTACGCCGTCTACAGGTAGCTGCGCGAGATTGAATACCTCGGATGGTTCTCCGATGTTGATCTGTACTTCTGTATCTGTCTCTGGTATTTCGTCTAGGTGGTGTTCTTCTACTTCGAAGTCAAGTTTTCCGTCCCAGATTTTTCCTGTGGATGAGGAACCGTCAACTGTTACTTCCTGGCCTCCTGATAGATCGCTTGTTGCTGTCTCTGTTCCGATTACCGCGGGAACTCCGAGTTCTCTGGATACGATTGCTGCGTGGCTTGTTCTTCCTCCTTTGTTGGTTATGATGGCGCCGGCCTTTTTCATGATTGGCTCCCAGTCAGGATCTGTCATGTCGGTTACAAGTACTTCTCCTTCCTCGAACTGGTCGATCTGTTTCGGCGAGTTAAGTACGTGGGCCTCTCCGCTTCCGATCTTGGAGCCGATGGCCTCTCCTTCGAGAAGTACTTCGGATTCTTCTTTGAGCTTGTAGTTTTCGATGACGTTTTCGTCTTTCTCGCTTTGAACAGTTTCTGGACGGGCCTGGACTATGTACAGTTCCTTGGTCTGGCCGTCGAGCACCCATTCGATGTCCATGCGTTTTCCGTAGTGTTCTTCGATCTTCATTCCGTACTTGGCGAGTTCTTTCACCTGGTTGTCGGTGATGCAGAATTTTTCTCTTTCTTCTTCAGGAACTTTGACTCTTTCGTTGTCTTTTCCTTCTTCCTCGCTTCTGACAAGCTTGATCTCTTTGTCACCGATTTTTCCTTCTATTATTCCCAGGTTCCTCTTGTAAACCGTGAATTCGTCGGGGTTGACTTCTCCTGCGACTACCAGGTCTCCGAGGCCGTAAGCTGCGTTGATGGTTACAACGTCTTCGAAACCTGAGTCTGGATCCAGTGTGAACATGACGCCGGCTGCTCCTGTATCGCTGCGGCCCATTTTCTGTACTACTGAGGAAAGCTTTACGTCGAAGTGGGAGAATCCTTTGTCCTCTCTGTAGGAGATAGCTCTGTTGGTGAAAAGGGACGCAAAGGTGGCCTTGATTTTCTGGATCAGTTCTTTCTCTCCTGAAACGTTGAGGTATGTGTCTTGCTGGCCTGCGAATGATGCGCCTGGCAGGTCTTCAGCGGTTGCAGAGGAACGAACAGCCACCTTTGGCTCCTCCACTCCTAGCCTGTCTTCAAGCTCTCTGTAAGCCTTTACGAAGTCTTTTCTCAGGTCTTCAGGCATTTCTGCGTCTTTTATATGTGTTCTTATTTTTTCTCCTCGGCTCTGAAGCTGGTTTACATCTTCAGTATCTAGATCTGTCAGAAGATCTTTGATCGTGCTTTTGAGGCCTGTCTTCTCCATGAACCTGTCGTATGCGTCCGCTGTTGTGGCAAAGCCTGGTAGTACAGGGACGTCTACTTCGTTCTGGAGTTCTCCTAGATTGGCGCTTTTTCCTCCGACTTTGGAGGTGTCGTCGGCTGTGATGTTTTCAAACCAGAGTACGTTCGGCATAATGTTTTAGAATTGAAAAGCCGTGAATTTAAAGAAGGCGTTATGATTCGAAGGTAAAAATTACTGGAAAAGCCTTCTTAACAGGCCTTTGTCTTCAGAACTATTTTTCTACAAGCGTTCGATCTATTCTTCCGATTTCAGGTCCCGAAGTGTCCTGTCCTGTAAGTACTGCTTTGTCGTTTACCAGTATTCCTGAACCCACGAAAGGCGATCCTGTATTGACTGTACCGATCGCGGCTTCTTCAACGTCGAGAACATCCTTCACTTTCTCAGCTACTTCTTCAGAGGTATCTCTGTGAAGCAGTACTCCTCTACTGTTTGCTACTCCGCATGAACCAGGATTAGGTGTTCCTGCAATATCCATCACCTCGGCTCTTACCTCTAAGGCCTCTTCTATCTTTTCCTTCTTTTCTGCCAGGCTCTGACCGATGACGGCACCTTTATCGTTTGCCAGAACAAGGTTTCCGAGTGCTGTATCCCGGCTTTCTATCTCTGTAAAGCTTATTCCTGCTTCTTCAAGTTTCCTCTTCTCTACGTCGGTAGTTACATCAGGTACGAGAATACTATTGGAGTTGCCGGCTGTGAAAAGGCCTACAAGTCTTGTACGGGCTACATACGTTTTCACGTCTCTGGCTTCGAATACTTCGCTCTCCTTGAACTCGGGGGGAAAGATGGCCTGCGAATTAGTTACTGTGCCGTAGAATCCTATGTTTGAGTTCCCTAGATAGTTGTATCGGCCTATTTCCATTACTCTATCATTCCATCTTTCCTTCGATAAACTCTTTCAGGGTCTTCCTGTCCTTACCTTCTTTCTCGGCCTCAAGAAGTTTCTCGTAGTCAGGATCGTCTAGCTCAGAGATGGCGTCTTTAGCCTCGCCTACCGTACCGCTTACTACTTCGCTGTAGTCTTCGGTTTCTTCAACAGTCCCGGCAGTGTTCTGTTCTTTTTCAGAAGTTTCTGCAGGCCTTGCAACTTTTCTGTCCCCAAGGTCTTCTACTTCTACCTCGATCCTGTTTGGAGGGTTGCTGCCGCCTTCTCTCCAGATGGCTTCGTTTAGGTCAGGTGAGATACTTACATCTCCTTCGGCTTCCTCAAGCTTTTCCCGTAGAATACTCATGGCTTTCTTTGAGCGTTTGTTCCTGCTGGCCTTCATGGCGCCTGAAATGTTGAACTTGTATCGTGTCATCTTCTTGAAAAACAGCTGTTCGTGTGGGTCTTGGAACCTGTGGTTTTATTCGTCGGTGTCGTTTCTTCTCCAGTGCCTGCTTTTACGCGGCTTGATGGATTTCTTCATCGCTCTCTCCATTCCAAATGCCTTCAGCGAAACCCATCTTGGAGCTGATTTAGCTGTCTTGTTGGCCTTTGAAAGCCTTTTCTTTTTACCTAAAGACTTGTTCGAACTCATAGTACTGTTTTCACCTCCTGAATTTTATATCTGAATCGTTTTTACCCTTCTCTTTCTGAAATGACTTCAAAATATCCTTGAGCTGTGAATCCGTAACCTTCTCTATACGACCGGTCTTGCCAAGACGGGCGATCTGCATTTCAATACTGGATGCGAGTTCAGGCCTTGCCGCCCTGATATTCCCGAGGCGTTCCTTCGCGTCCTTGGTCAGGTACTGTGAGGCCTGCTGCCTGATCTGGTTTTTCTGCTCCTCTAAGGCCTCTTCCTCTGACTGTTGCTGTTCCTGTAACTCTTCTTTTTTCTGTTCGCGGAGTTTTTCCAGCTCGTCTTCGTCCATCGGTCTTTAAAGTTCGTCGGACTTGTTGTCGAGGAAGCTTTTGCCTTTCTCGGTGATTACTCGGCCTTCTCCTTCCTCTGTCTCTACGTAGCCTGCGTCTTCAAGCTTCTGAAGAGCAGTCCTGATAATGTTTCCTGAGGCCTTTCCGTGGTGCTCAGGTCCGTGTCCGTTGTTTTTGTTGCCTCCGTAGATTGTGCGGAGTCTGGAGACTCCTAGAGGGCCATCGGTGTAGATCTTTCTCAGGATTGCAGCTGAACGGATGTGGAACCAGTTGTCTTGGTCTGGTGTTTTTTCCTTGTGCTCTCCTGTTTTAACGAAATTACTCCATTCCGGGGCCTCGAAGTCGTCTTCGAGTTCCTCTGCTACTTCCATGATCAGAGGCTCCGCTTTTACATCGTATACTGTAGTCATACATTACACCGATGCTCAAAAACTTTTAAATCAAACCTGCGCGGATACCTGTCTCTTCTCTAGAACACCCATTCGCCGTCTTCCTGCACGAGTTCGCCGTCCACGAAGATCTTGCCGCCGTTTCTAAGTTCCTTGACGATATCCCAGTGGATGCCTGACTGGTTTCTCACGTCTTCAGGAGCGCATTCTTCATAAGCTCTTCCAAGCGCCAGGTGAATGGTTCCGCCGATTTTCTCGTCGAAGAGAGTGTTCTTTATGAAATCTGTTACCTGTCTATTGGTTCCGATGCCCAGCTCTCCGACTCTTTTCGCGCCTTCATCGGTGTCAAGCATCTCCTCAAGGTACTCCTCGTTTTTCTCAGCAGAGTAATCCACAACTTTACCGTTCTCGAACTCCAGGTAGATTCCGGAGACCTCGTTGCCGGAAGCAATACCAGGATACGTGAACTTGATATAGCCGTTGAGAGATTCCTTGATCGGAGCGTAGAAAACTTCCCCAGCAGGAATGTTGTGGTCTCCGTTGTCACAGACTCCTTCACGGCCTTCAAGGCTTAACGTCAGTTCTGTGTCTTCGGCCTCTATCCTGACTTCCTCGGCCCCATCGAACACTTCCTTGATCTCTGCGTTCTTCTCTTCCAGTGCTTCCCAGTCGACTTCTGTAACAGCCTCAAAGACGAATTCCCGGAACTCCTGTGTAGGCATTCCGGCCTCCTGAGCCATAGCATCTGTAGGGTATCTCGTCGTCACCCATTTCTTGTCCAGTCTTTCAGTCAGGATTTCCTGTGTTGCTTCTTTCCGCGCTGAAATTTTTTCCGAGTCCAGTCCGGCCAGCTCTTTCTCGTTGTCGCTGCCGCCGATCCTGATGTAGGCGTCCATTTTCTCCATTTCCTGAAGCTTGGCCTCTGACATGTTCTTCATCTGCTCCAGGGAACCGTGTTTCACCCAGTCGTAGTCAAGGCCTTCACTGCTGATCTGCGAGTCGTATACGAACTGTTCATGAGGGTATGCTCCTTTCTTGATGATCTGTCTTCGTACTTCGTCGAAAAGCTCTTTCGATTCGACTGATTTTGATAGTAGGTATACGTTGTCTCCTTTCTCGACTTCCGCTGCTTTTTCCACAAGTACTTCTGCAAAGTCCTGGATTGTCTGA
>JBDGSF010000057.1:0-10004 GCA_042217675.1 Candidatus Nanohaloarchaea archaeon
CCCGGACGCCGCAAGTTCTTCTACAGAACTTGCTCATAGAAGCTCAATGAGCTTCGGCCGCAAACTGGTTACCACAGATTTCATCTGAAATCTGTTTCAAGCAGATACCTGTGGAATCTGCAACGCTCAGTTTTACACGCAATAAGCCATGCTGTGTATAGCTTCCGGATTTAGCAGAAGATTTCCAATCTTCGGGCGCCGCATCCCGAAATATTTACTTTGCTACTCTATCTTTCGAAGCAGTCATGTAGATCCGAGGTTTATTCTTAAAACTGAGTGGTCAAAATCTAGGTGTATGAAGGATCAAAGGCCTCTGGAAGAGGACTGGGACTACCTGATAGTCCTTGATGCGTGTAGATACGACTTTTTCAAACAGGTTTACGAAGATTACCTGGAAGGAAACCTTGAGAAACGGAGAAGCGTGGCTTCTTCGACGCCGGAGTGGGCCTCTAAAACCTTTACCGGAGAGCACGACCTGACTTATTTCTCATCTAATCCGTTCATCAACGGTGCTGGTCTTCCTTTGAATGAGATTGAGTGGGGTTCCAGCTGCGGGTACGAGTGGAACGCGAAGGAGCATATCTCAGATATAGTGGATGTGTGGAATATGGCCTGGGATGATGACCTTGGAACTGTAACCCCTGAAGGCATGAATGAGGTAGTCCTGGACAATCTGGATCGTACAGAGGATTCCAAGAGAACTATTATTCACTACATGCAGCCTCATGCACCTTACATTACAAAGGGCAGAGGCCGTAAAGTTGAGAGAATCAGGAAAAGCTTCAAGGAGGCCAAGGAAGACGGTGGGGAAAACGATGACGGAGTTCTCTCAGCTGTTGGAGATGTTTTAAGGCCTCGATTCGAAAGCCTGGTGGAGGATAGCACCCTGGCTATGAAGCTTGGAATGTGGGTTGAGCTTGATCCATCCAGTCTTCTATCCGTAGGCCGTAACGGCACTCGCGAGACACTGGAGGAGTACTACGAGGAGAACCTGCGTCTGGTGATGGAGCAAGTCGTGGAACTGGTGGAAGAACTTGATGGTAAAGTAGTTGTGACCTCGGATCACGGCGAGGCCTTTGGGGAGCAGGGAGTGTGGGAGCATCACATTGAGACCTATATTCCTGCGCTTGTAGAAGTGCCGTGGCTTGAAGTAGAAGGGGTTACTAGAGAGTTTGAGAAAGTTGAAAACTAGAATAGGCAGGTTGCCTTTTTTATCCTGTTCCGTAACTTGTTTTTATCATGAGCTTAAAGGAGAGAAGCGAGATTCCCCGGAAGTATAAATGGGATGTAGATCAGATCTATTCATCGACAGGCGAGTGGCAGAAAGACTTTGATAGAGCGAAGAAGAAAATTGACGGCCTGAAGAAGTACGAAGACCGTTTAATGGAAAGCCCTGAGACTTTTTCAGAGTTTATGGCCAGGTATTCCGAGACCAGTATCCTTGTGGACAGGTTGAACGTTTTTGCCAGCATGCGCAGAGATGAAGATACCCGGAAAGAAAAGTTTCAGGCTCTTGCAGCGAAGGCTGACAGTCTTTCAACCATGCTTTCCTCCGCTACAAGTTTCGTTGATGTAGAGATACAGGAGGCCTCTGAAGAAGACTATAACAGGATAGTTGAAAGCCAGGAAACTGAGAAGTACAGGCATTTCCTGGAAACGACACGGGAGAGGAAAGAGCACACCAAGTCCAGGGAGACGGAAAACGCATTATCCAGTCTTCAGGATGTTTTAAGCAGCCCCGAAGATTTTTACTCTACTTTCACGAACGCTGATCTTGAGTTCCCTGAGGTAGAGAAAGACGGCGAGAGAACAAGGATCACCCAGTCAAACTTCACAAAACTGCTTAAAGACAGTGACAGAGAGTTCCGGAAGAAGGCCTACAACAAGTTTTACGGCAGGATAGCAGAGTTCGACAATACCTTGGCCCAAAGCCTGGATAAAGAAGTAAGGTCAAGAACCCGGCTTGCCAGTATTCGAAACTATGACTCTTCTCTGGAGGCCTCTCTAGACAGGAAAGACATTCCTCAGAAAGTACTCCAGGACCTGATTGAATCAGTCAACTCCAATAAAAACGTGCTTCAGGAACACCAGAGTTTGAAGAAAGAAGCTTTAGGCCTTGAAGAACTGAAGATGTATGATCTGTACGTGCCTCTTACAGATTCAAACGTTGAAATCAGTTTTGAGAAAGCTAAGAAACATATCCTGGAGGCTTTGAAGCCTTTAGGCGATGAATACGTTGATGTAGCAAGGCAAGGCCTTGAGTCTGGCTGGGTTGATGTCTACGAGAACAAGGGTAAGCGTCCAGGCGCCTACAGTGGCGGAGGCTACGACACAGACCCCTTTATCTTGATGAACTTCAAGGGAGATGTCCAGTCGATGTACACCCTTATCCATGAACTCGGGCATTCCATGCACTCGTACTTCACAAGAAGCGAACAGCCATATATCTACAGCGACTACGGGATTTTTCTAGCGGAAATTGCCTCAACGGTAAACGAGCAGTTGTTAACAGATCATCTTCTGGAAGCCGGTGACAAGGCCTTGAAGAGGAGAGCCCTGGACTACCAGCTGGAGAACTTTAGAAACACTCTCTTTAGACAGGCCCTGTTTGCAGAGTTTGAAAAGAGGATTCACGACGAGGTTGAGAACGGAGAGGTACTTACCTCTGAAAGACTGAACGAGCTCTATGGAGAGCTGAAAGAGAAGTACTATCAGATCCCGGAACTAGATGAGAGGATTAAGAAGGAATGGATGAGGATTCCTCATTTCTACTATAACTTCTACGTCTTTCAGTACGCTACAGGGATTTCGGCCGCTGCAAAAATAAAGAAGGCAATAATCAGCGAGGGAAGAAAAGATGACTACATTGACTTCCTGCGCTCCGGTGGAAGCAATTACCCTCTGAAAACTCTGGATATTATGGATATAGAGGCCAACGAACACACATTTAAGGAAGCCATGGACCAGTACGGAAGGTATCTTGACCAAGCCGAGGAGCTATTCCTAAACTGAATCCTTGAAGAGCCCAAGGATTATATCTTTCATCTCCTCTTCCAATTTTGATGAAGATTAAAGATCGTGTCTACGGCGAAAAAGAAATAGAAAAACAGGTCATACTCGATCTTATCAACTCAGATCCTGTGCAGAGGCTGAAAAAAGTACATCAGGCAGGGCCTCAGCCATTTTTCATGGATAAAAAGGCTATGACACGATACGAGCACTCTATCGGAGTGTTCCTGCTTCTCAGAGATCACGGAGCTAGTGTAGAAGAACAGATAGCAGGTCTTCTCCATGATGTACCGCACACAGCTTTCTCACATACGGCAGACTTCGTATTTGACACCGACAATCATGAATACCATGATCGCTTCCTGGAAAAAGTTGTCAGAGACTCAGAGATACCTGAAATACTGGAAAAACATGGCCTCGATCTTGAATATATTCTTGACGAGGAAAACTTTGGACTGCTTGAAAGAGATGCGCCATATCTCTGTGCGGATAGAATAGACTACTTTCTGAGAGACTCAAAAAGTTACGGAGGTTGGAATGTAGAAAAATTCGTGGAATCGCTGACCACGCATGACGGAATGTTTGTACTGGATGATCCTGAGATCGCTGTAGAGTTCGCAGAGAAATACGCAGAAGCAGACGAAAAATGGTGGGCCAACCCTAAAGAAGTAGTGGTAATCAAAATTTTTGCACAGGCTCTGAGAAGAGCAATTAAAACAGGATTCATGGAGGAAGAAGAGCTTTTCAAGACTGATGAAGAAGTACTGGAAAAACTAAGAAGCTCTGAAGACTCCAAAATACAGGAAAAACTCACGCTTCTGGAAGACGGATTCAGTATAGAGCTAGAGGTAGAAAACCCTGACATGCATGCCAAAACCAAGGCCCGATCAGTAAATCCTCCCGTGCCTGTCGACGGAGAACTCAAAAAAGCAACAGAGTTCTCTGATGATCTTCAAACAGAAATCGAGGACCACATGAGCTTTGTAGGAACCGGTTACGACGTTAAAGTCATTAAAGAATAACTAGAATCCCTGCATTCCAGGGAGATGGCCTAACTCGTCCTTTGCTTTGTCACTCATTTTTTCAGGACTCCACCGCGGTTCAAAAGTCAATTCCACTTCTATGTCTGACTCTTTTACGTTCTCAAGCTTTCCTACTTCTCTTCTCACCATTTCATCGAATACACCATGCAGAGGACACCCCGGAGTGGTCAAGGTCATCAGTATGTATACCTCTTCCTCATCAACTTCTATCTCGTAGATAAGGCCTAGATCCACAATATTAATATCGAGTTCTGGATCTATGACTTCCTTCAACTGTTCCCTGACCTCTTCCTCAGTAACCATGTGAAAGTTCTACCCCCTGGTCTTTTTTAACACATCACTACTTTCCCCTCCCTTTTTTGGTTATATCAGCCAGAGCACCAACAATACGTACATGCTGACCAAAGCTAAGGGAAGCAGTCTCACAAGTATGTTAATACTGTAAATAAGGCCTTGATAATCAGGTTGAAGAAGCTTTACGTCTCTGGCTATCTCTGTTCTCAGCCCTATCTCTGCTTCTCCAAGCCTGCTTTCCGAGGTCTCTATCGAGTTCTTAAGCCTCTCTTTGTTTACATGGCTGCCCTTTGCCATTTCATGGATACTGGCATGAGTATCCGTGGTGAAGAAGAGAACTTTGTCGTAGTCTTCCTGAAGCTGACTTCTTATCTCCTCCAGGGCCTTGGTTGAGCCGTTGCCCTCGATGCCGTATATCAGAGTCTTCTGACCGCCAACTTCCTCCACCCAGGTAAACTTGGCGATTCCCTCCAGATCAGAGTTAAAACCGGCCCTGTAATCCTTCAACTCCGCTGATTCAAGCTCTGACTCTAAATCATGGATAGCATCTCTCAGTTCCTCAGCTTTCCTAGTACCATACCAGACAACTTGGCTGGTCTCCTCGTCAACATGATTATGGAGATCAATCACTGTTGTATCGCTCAAATCGATCGCCTCCTTAACCACCGAGATCTCGTAATCATCGAAAGCAGGAACATCCATAAAGATCAGTTTATTACCGTTAAACCTTCTCCCATAAATCCTGCCAATATCGTAAGACTTTTCAATTAACTCAGAGGCCTGAGAACTCGTATCAGGTTCCTTAACACATTTAATAATTTTTTCAGCATCCTGAGGATCTGCCATATCTGCCTCATGATTGGAAGGTACATGCATGAAGAAACCTTGGCTACCAGAGCCATTAAGACTTTCAATAATAGTTGTAGAAAGCTCTCCTCCACCAAAAGCTCCTAAAGGCCCTGGATGCACCCAAGGCACTCCTATACTGGCCTCATCATTCCTGTTCTCAATTTGAAGGGTCTGCACCTCTACATTGGAGTTATAACCTAGATCCAGAGCTCTCTGCTCTTTTTGAAGAAGGCCTGCTGTAAGTTGGAATGCAGAAATATTGGATACATTGGTTCCTATAAGGTATTCTACGGTATAGAGCACTGCACCAAGTGTAATACCTGCAAAGGCCATTACACCGAAGTTTAATGCGTAGTCGAGCCATCCGGATTGTATGAATGGAGAAAGGTAGTAATTGCTTACAAGCAGTACCAGACCGGGATGAATAAGACTTACTGGTATTATTCGTCTGACATACTTTGAGCCTAGTGTAAGGGTTAATACAAGCGTTGTTATGAGAAATACTGTTATTACTGCAAGCCATACTACTCTCCAGGCATTTAGGCCGTTGTCTGCTCCAGTTAGTATCATTGCAAATATGAAAATAAAGAACTGATTCGAGAGCGCTAGGAAATACCCCCAGTGACGCGGATACTCTGGAAGGAAATAGTGGAAGACTTCTCCTGAGATTATGGGAGGTAACGCAAACAGCAGAAAAGCCATGTAAGCTATCATTTCAGGATAGAGAGAAAGGCTCGTAAATGCAGAAAAACCTAGATAAACCATGGCAGAATAAACAGGGCTTAAGAGTATTATCGCCGCAAGATTAAGTTTTGTAGAAGGAATATGGAAAACTATCTTTTCAAATACGTCTAAGTTATCCATCCCCATACTTAATCACTTAACCCCGTGTATATCTCTTCAAGCTGGTTTATAGTGCTGGAGAGAGAGTAATCTCTAACTGCTTCACGGCTCGAATAACTGCTTTCCAGAACCAACTCGACTGCCTTTGACATACTGCCTTTATCTCCCAGTTCAAATCTTTCGCCGTTCTCCTCCCCGATAGTCTCATTAAATGGTTCAGTGTCAGCAGCCACGACAGGAGTCCCACACGCATTAGCCTCAAGAGTCGAAAGTCCTAGAGTATCACCGGTAGAAGCAGTTACGAAGACATCAAGCCCAGAATAGTAACCAGGTAATTCTTCTCGATCCAGAAAATCCTTGAAGTAAACATTTTCAGAGGCCTTTTCCTCAAGAGACTCTCTTTGAGGGCCGTTCCCTACAATAACAACAGAACCTTCGAAATCCCCCGCAAACTCAACCAGCCTATCAACATTTTTCTCAGGGCTCAGACGTCCGGAGTAACCTATTACAGGCCTTTCCAGACTCATTTCATCAATTATACTTTCTTGCCGGGGCTGGAAGAAGTTCATGTCCAGGCCTACCGGCAGTTCCGTAACCTCTACATCCCGGTTTATCCTGCTTGTGGAGGAAGTTACCGTGTCAAATCTTTTAAGATAGAAGTTTTCCAGAGGCACATAGAGTTTCCGGGCAATCCCTGTCAGAAAAGATGACTTAAGGGCCTGATGGAAGTACTCCTCGATCGGAGTATGATGAGTGTAGAGAGAAGGCTTTCCATGCAGCTTTGAGTGAATCAGGCCTGACCAACCTAGCGTCGCGGGGCCATGACAGTGTATTATATCCAGTTCAGGAAGTTTTGAAACTCTCAGCGGCAGAGGAACTCTGTAACCTTCGTAGAACGGATTCGGAAGCGATCTAACCGGTATCTCATTCTTACCTGGTTCGTATTCAGGTGAGCCCGGGTAGATTATGTAGACTTCATGGCCTCTATCCTCCAATCTCTCTTTCCAGGCCTTTAAAGTGTATGTTACTCCGTCTACCTTGGGGAAATAGCTTTCAGTCAGGAAGCCTATCCTCATCTATAACTGAAGATTATCATTCAGTGTTTTAAACCGTCCTCCACCACCTTCAAGTCCTAACTGGCAATCAGTCCGAGGTCTTAAGGAGGTCTCTGTACGCCTCCTCAAGCTCGTCACCAATTTTCTGGAGTTCGAACTCTCTGCTTTTTCTTTTAGCATTCTCCGATATCTTCTTCCTCATCTCAGAGTCTTTCATTTTTTCAATTTCTCCTGCAAAGTCCTCTTCGGCTTTCAGACAGTTCTCACCGTGGTCAAGCCACTGGAAGGTTTCGATATCTCTGACTACCGGCGGATTTCGCGTGGCCATTGCCTCAAGCAAGGCCATTCCCTCATTTTCATTTTTAGTTGGAAAGAAGAATATATCTCCTGCTGCATAGGCTCCTCTTATATCATCAATGTAGCCTGTGAAAGTGCAGTTTTCCGGTGCGGATTCGACCAGTTTCTTTGTGTCTCTGCTCTGGAGCAGGGAGTCGAGGAATCCGTCTTCTCCGCTTGGATTGAGGAAGCCGAACCATACGAAGTCTGTATCCGGCATCCGCCTGGCTGTCTCGATGAAGCTTTCGAGGCCTTTCCTCTTGATGACATGGCCTACCATGAAGACTACAGGAGGCTCCAGATCGTATTTTTCCAGGTATTCTTCTCTCAGGTCTTCAAAACCTTCCAGCATCTCCGGGTTGAAACCGTTGCTGATTACTTTTTTCGGCACGTCAGTGTATTGCTCAATAACTTCTTTGTTATGTTCTGAGGGAGAGATTATCAAGTCGGCGAAAGAGTAAGCATATTTCAGGTATGGTTTCATAGGCCTTGCCAGGATATTTGAAAATGCGAAGCTATCTTTGAAGTCCTCTGCGGTCTGATGCGCGTGAATTACAACAGGAACGTCTTCTCTACTGGCTTTTCTGGCGTAGTAAAGTGATTTAGGCCCCATATTGTTCAGGTGAAGTATATCTGCGTCCAGGTCCGGTTCTGTTGTGTACTCTATTCCTTTTTCCTCGAGTATCTTTCTCTGGTTCTCTACAGACTGTTTGTGGCCTCCTGTAATCATTTCCTCCCATTCGAAGTAATGAGATACCTTCATCTGCTTAACTTAAAAACTGTTATCTAAACTTATGAAACTGTGGCGCAGACTATAGCTGAGGAAAGAATCAGACGGCTTTTCGAGCTAGCTGAGAAAAGGCTTGGAGAGGAAGATGAGCTAGCTGATAGATATGTTGAACTCGCTCGCAGGATCGGGATGAGCGAGGAAACACCGATCCCCTCGGAACTTAAGAAAAGGTTTTGCAGTAGCTGCCATGCATATCTTAAGCCCGGATATAACTGCAAAGTAACTTTAAACTCAGGTAATCAAACAATCGAGTACAGATGCGGGGAATGTGGAAACGTCGATAGATATGGCTACTAAAAAACAAGTGCTCTGGTTTGGAATTTCAACGTCAATACTTTTAGCTCTGGTAATTTTAGCGGACGCTAACAAGTTCATAGCGGCTGTTCAACAGGCTAACGGATACTACCTTGTAGCCGCATTCATTCTAGGAATGATTCCATTCTTCATATTTTCCTATACATGGCACAGTTTCCTGAATAAGATGGGGGCGGATACCTCCTACTGGGAGACCTACAAACTGTTTATGGCCGGCAACTTCATGAACTCAGTAACCCCTCTAGGCCAGTTCGGAGGAGAGCCATTTATGGCCTACGTAATCAAGAACAACACTCCTCTATCCTACGAAGAAGGTTTTTCAGCAGTACTTTCATCTGATATAATAAACGCAGTGCCTACATTTACATTCATATTTGGAGGCGCAGCATTTCTGCTGTTATTCGGATCTCTGAACGACATAATAATCCAGACACTCTACGCCTCGATAATAATAATCTTGATAGGCGGCACCCTTGCCTACCTCCTCTGGTTCAAATCCGGGACAATTGAAAACAGGATAATCAGAGGGTTAAGAAAAGCTGCAAACACCATAGGCCGTGGAGAGGCATATGTAGACAATCTTGAGCAAAAAATGGAGAATGTACAGGAAGCATTCAACAGGATTGGAGAGGAACCACGTCACCTACTTAAAACTGCAATAATAGCTCATACCTACTTCATACTACAGGTTTTCTCCCTATACCTTCTCCTGGCATCACTCGGCTACCACCCGGACTTCACCCCTCTCTACTTCATACTCCCACTAGCCTCTCTAGCCAACTTCTCACCTACACCAGGAGGATCCGGAGCATATGAAGCCGCACTAGCCACCATAATCACTGTAATGCCTGCTGCAATATTCCCTCAGATACCTTTCGCAACAGCACTAGCCGCAGGCATACTTTTCAGACTCTGCAGCTACTGGCCAGGCCTATTAATCGGCTACACTGCACTTGTCAGTATAGGAGGATCATAATGACATACACCTATCTACTGGCTGGAGAAAATCTGGGTCTAGCGGAAGCAGAACTTGAAGGATTCCTCCACAGCCAGAATATAGACGAAAAACCGCGGAGAAAAGGCCGTATAGCGGAGACAGAAGCACACCCCAATCAGTTGAAAAGACTGGGCCTAACCCATGAGATAGCGGAAAAAATAACGGAGACAAACCCTGACTCGATCAAGATCAATTACAGACCTGAAACAAGTTTCGCGGTAAGAGTAGAGAACCTTGAAGAGGACAAAACAAGGGTTAAAGAACTTGAGAGAAGAATCGGCCAGGAATTAAAAACCGAGAACAACAGCGTAGACCTTGATAATCCGGACGAAACAATAAAAGCTTATTACACAGAAGGAAAAATTACAGTCAGCAGGATAATACAGGAAATCGATAGAGGCCTCTACCAACAGAGAGCTAACCAGGAAAGGCCTTTTTCATCACCTATTTCCCTGGATCCTGTTCTTGCAAGA
>JBDGSF010000058.1:0-8324 GCA_042217675.1 Candidatus Nanohaloarchaea archaeon
TTATCGGGCGCCTTCTGCTTCTCTTTCTCTTCTTTCTTTCTCTCTGACTGCTCTGACGTCGTCGTCTCCGTTTGCGGCCTTCATTATTTCCTGGGTCAGTGTCTCTACTGCATCGTTTTCGGATGCAAGTCTGTTCTCGTATGATCCCTGTGCTAGCAGTCTGAGTGCGAGGTCTACTCTTCTCTGCGGTGCGACAAGTACTGCTTTTCTGGCTCGTACTCCTCCTCTCTGGTATGTGACTACTTCTTCTACAGGTGCGCTGTTTTCGATTGCGTTGACCAGTACCTGGAAAGGGTTCTCTCCTGTTTCTTCTTCGATTATTTCGAATGCGTCTTCGATTATGTTCCAGAGTTTCTCGCTTTTTCCGATGTTGTGGCCTGAAGTGATGTAGTGTTTCTTTCCTCTGTGGCCTGCGACGTATAGATGGTTGAGAAGTCTTTCTGCGATAGGTACGTCGGCTTTGTAGAACTGTTTCTCGCTGTGTCTTCCTTTGGATCGTGGTGCGAGAATGTTTTCCAGGCTGATGTATCTTACAAGGCCTTCGTCTGAGATTTCTGCTTCTGATGCGTCCCATCTTCCGAAGGTCTTTATTTCGTCTTCTAGATCTAGTTTTGCTGCGTCACTCATGCTACCACCTTGTGGTTGGATGATCTAAGAAAATCTTGCATTTTCGATTACCTCGTTGGTTTCTGCTGGTTTCCTGCGACGAGTTCTTCCAGGCTTACGCCGTTGACTTTGATTACTTTGTAGCGGACGGTTGGGATGTCTCCTTTCGGCCCGGAGTCTGCTCCTCCGATTCCTTCGATCAGTACTTCGTCGTGCTCGTCGATGTGATCGATCGCTCCGTCGCCTGGAACGAAAGCAGTTAGTTGTTTACCGTTTTTGAGGAGTTGCACACGCACACATTTACGTAGTGCGGAGTTAGGCTGTTTTGCTTCGATTATACGTTTTTCAAGTACGATTCCACGTCCCTGTGGTGAGCCTTCTAGAGGATCTGATTTTTCTTTCAGGTTCAGCATTCTTCTCTTGTAGTCTTTGTCGCTCCAGCGGTACTGCTGACGTTTTTTCCGCATCTTTCGTGCGTTGTATAAACCCATATCCTATATCCCGGCACCAAACTTTTTATACCGTAGGCCACTGGATTAGGGATTCTTCAGTGGTGACAGTCTATTCCTGGTGAAACAGGTGTGCTGCGAGAAGTATTTCTGCTGCGCCGAGTAAGGTCAGTGTTGTCCGTCCCTGTGTTAGAAGAAATGCTGAGGAAAGTATCAAGGCCGCTGTCACTGCCTGGGTTCTCTGCTGGTTTACGACTTTGACCTGGCTCTCTTTTTTCTCTGCCATGCTGTTTAGCTTGGAGGGTAGTTCCGTGATCAGGTCTCTGTTCTCGATCATGTCGAGAGAAAGCTCTTCCATAAGTTTCTCAGGTTTGAACTCTTCCTGGAGAATGTTTCTTACCGTTTCTTTGAACTCATCACCGATCCGGTAGTCAGGATATATTGTCATCCCTACTCCTTCCACTGTTACCATGGCCTTACCTGCCAGTATCAGGGACTGAGGCATCACTATTCCATGCCTTGAGGACTCGATTGTAAGCTCTATTACCTGTTCCGTAAGGCTTTCCTCCCCTATGCTGGCGTTCTGAAGCAAACGGTTTTTCTCCTCGAGCTTGGTCTTGATGTAGTTGAGGTCAGCGTCGTCCTGGACATGGCCTATCCTTTTCAGGTCATCAAGCGCTTTCTCAGTGTCCTCTCTCAGCATGTGAAGAATCAACAGGCCCAGGTCTTTTCTCTGATCATCGCTTATCCTGCCCATCATTCCGAAGTCTATCAGAACAAGGTTTCCTTCTTCCTGTATCAGGAAGTTCGACTGGTGAGGATCTGCGTGAAAGAAGCCGTCCCGCAGTATCTGTTTCAGGCCTCCTTTCATGGCGTTTGTCGCTACCTCTTTGGGATCTATTTCAAGCTCTTCCAGGGCCTCAAGGTTGCTGACCTTGACTCCGTCGATGTATTCCATTACAAGCACTTTCTCAGTTGTTAGGTCTGTGTACATCTCCGGTATCTTGATGCCTTCCTGGTCTGAAAGGTTTTCAGACAGTCTTTCCCCGTTTCTGGCTTCTTTCTTCAGGTTAAGTTCTTCGCGTGTCCATCTGGAGAACTCTTTCACTGATTTCAATAGCTGCATGTCTGAAAGCCTGTCTGAGCGCTTTACTCCGCGTTTTGCCAGGAATTCAAGTATTTCGAGGTCGGTAGTTACCTCTTCTTTTATTTCAGGCCTTCTGATCTTGACAACTACCTCTTCTCCTGATTTAAGCGTGGCGCGGTGTACCTGGGCTATGGATGCGGCAGCGATGTGTTCTTCTTCAAATTCCTGGAAGTTTTCCAGTCCTACCTCTTCGTCGACTATTTCCTTGGCTTTCTCGGAGTCGAATCCTGGTACGTCGTCCTGAAGGTTCTCCAGTTCTCCCGTGTACTCTTCTGGCATTATGTCCGGGCGTTCTGCCAGGATCTGCCCGAACTTGATGAAGGTAGGGCCTAGTTCTTCAAATGTTTCCCGTAGTCTTTCCGGGCCAGGTTCCTTGTTTCTCTTCAGTTTTTTGGATGCAGGAAGTCTATGGGTGAGATCCAGTTCGTCTAGAATTATTCCGAGGCCTTCATCTGCAAGGACGTGTATGATCTCGTTGAATCTTTCTGCGTCCTCTACCTCGTTCTCGACTAGGCCCATAAGTCGTTATTTCTCTCTGGAGCTAAAAAAGGTGTATTACTCTGGCTGGAAGGCCACGTTTTCCGAGCCTGCGAAGTTCCAGAGGAAGCTTGTGAGTATTGCGGTCATGTTGGAGATAAGCTCCGGTTGCTCAAGTATCCCTATCATCACGAACAACGCGGCCTGGTATATTAGGAGGCCTCCAAGGCTGACAGTGTTGAACTTGATGTATTTTTCCCGGATATTTTCCTCAGGCTTGTTGAAAGTGATAAGCCAGTTCCAGAAGAAGTTCCACTGTACTGCTCCCGCGAATGCAAAGAATCCTGCGATGGCGTAGTGAACCTTGATTGAAGTAAGAGGCAGGAATATCAGGTTGTTGATGAGGACGCCGGATGCGCCTACAGCCCCGAACTCTGCAAACCGGATAGTTTTTCTCGGATCCATGTATCTGTCGAATCCGTGATGCTTCAACCGGCATTCAGCTGCGTGCTCCAGGAACTTGATGTACTGCTGGAGGCCCAAGTTGCTTTCTCCTTCCTCTCTTTCCTCAAAGGTGAAGCCTACTTCTTCTACTTTTTCAGGCTTTACCTGTGAAAGGACCTCCAAGAGTATCTTGTAGCCGTGAGGAGACAGTTTTTCCGGGTTTATCCTGTCTTTTTTTACTGCGAAGAACCCGCTGACAGGATCCGATGATTTACGGGCCTCTGGCACTGCTATCTTCGATAGAAGTATTGCGCCTTTGCTGACTGTTCTCCGGAACCAGGACCACCCGTTTATCTCTCCTTTACGGGTGTAGCGTGTGCCTATCGCTACAGGTTTTCTGTCCGTTACTTTTTCCGCGAGTTCGATTACTTTTTCAGGAGGATGCTGAAGGTCTGCATCCATCACTACCACTTTGTCTCCTGAGGCCTCTTTGAAACCTTTTACAACGCTTTTGGAGAGGCCGTGGTTCTCTGTACGGAGAAAGGGTTTGACTTTCCGGTTTGTCTCCTTTTTGATTCTCTCTGCTTCCTGGAATGTTCCGTCGGGGCTGTCGTCGTCGACTATAATTATCTCGTGCTCTACTTCTTCAAGAGACTGGGTCAGGCGCCGGGTGAGTTCCTCCAGGTTCTGTTTCTCGTTGAAAGTGGGTATGATTACTGATAGCTCTATCAGGTTCCACCTAGAAAATTCTTTGATACCGCCGGATTTAAGGCCTTTTCTTTATGCAACGGTTACTTCGTCGACTCCGTGTGTTCTTGCAAGAATCTCTCTGATGGAGTCAATCTTCTGGCCGTCCTTTCCTACTACTCTGCCTTTGTTGCTGTTCGGTACGTCTATCTCCACGGTTTTCTCTCCGTCTTCTTCATTGATGTCTACTCCTCTAAGATCGGTTGGAACCAGGTTATTGATGAACTTTCCTAGGTTGTCACTGTATTCGTATATCTTGATCTCTTTTCCTAACTGGTTCTGTACCTTCTGGACGACTTGTCCGCCTTTCCCGATAGCCATTCCGGCTTTTCCCTCGGGAACTACAAAGTAGGCCTCATCCTCTTTGATGATTGCATGTCTTGCTTCTACATCGGTGATTGATTCAAAGAGGTTTATCGTGCGAATCATTTCTGTGTCGTAAGTTGCTGTAGCCATATTATCTCCTTAGAAAAACGTGTTTTTCTGTCAAGTCTGTACTAATTAAATAGTCCTAGTTTTTATAAAGGGGATGGAAGAAAGAGGTTGTTCACTCCTCTTCCTCTCCGAATCCTGGCTTGAGGTCGACGGTGCCGGTGCCGACAGGTACTGGCTGTCCGACGATAATGTTCTCGACCACGCCTTCAAGGTCGTCTGTCTCGCCTTGGAGAGTTCCCTCACGGAGGTGCTTCTTGGTCTCCTCGAATACTGAACGTGCGAGGATTGATTCCTTGTCTCCGACAATTCCGTAGCGAGTTGTTCCTTTGAGGTCTCCTTTACGTGTCATCATATCCGCGAGCAGCATGATATGTCTATCGTCGACGCCGATTCCCTGTGCGGAGAGCGTCTTGTTAGTCTCTTCTATGATACGGTATCTTAAGGCCTCTACTCCAAGGACTCGAAGTACTTCCCAGAGGTCGTTGCTGATCGTCCGTGTTTCGTCGACCTCCTTGATTTTCAGGGTTTTACGTAGAGCGGTTCCTGCTGTCTGCAGCTGCCATTCATCGCCGTCCTGGTTCACGACCACCTGGTCAATACCTTTGATGCCTTTGATCCGGGCGTCTTCGGTATCGTTCTTAAGATCTTTAACGTCTCTAAGGTCGTAGTCGTCTTCTGTGGATTCCAGAACCAGGGTACCGTCTTCGTACGTTACCTTGGCCTTCTTGACTGATTCCTTTATCCTTGATTTAACATCATCTCTGTCCACGTCGTAGTCCTCCAGAAGATCCTCGTTCAGCTCGTACTCGACACGAAGCTGCATGATATCTATTGTATCCTGTTTTACCAGGTCGTCGAACTTGATCTCTCTAAGCTTTCTTGCTACTCTCTTGGCGTCTTCCTCGTTATTGTAATCGTCGTGGAGGTAGACATCCATTGACGGTGTATCTGGCTCTCTCCGTGCATCTACGATCTCGATTAAGCGAGGGAGTCCTGCGGTCAGGTCTACCTGCGCTCCTCCTGCCTGGTGATACGTCTCCATTGTCAGCTGCGTAGCTGGTTCACCTAGAGACTCTGCTGCTACAATACCTATTGCTTCTCCTGGTTCGTACTGCATGTTTTCGTAGCGTTCCTTGATTTTCTCGTGTTCTTCGTCAGTGAGCTCCATTGACTTCAGCCTTGGAGGAAGCTCTTCTGCACGGTCTTTCCAGTTAAGTTCTGTCATTTGATAATCACCTTCAGTTGGTCTCGATCTCTGTCGAGATTATACCTCTGTCAGATTTTTGTGGGTCAACTCCGTCTTCCCCAGCGCGGAACTGGATAATCTCATCTTCCGCGTTGCGAACCGTTTGATCTTCATCAACCACCAGGTCATGCAGCGCGTTCGAAATTCTTCTGTACATGTATCCGGATTTCTTGGTGTTAAGAGACTTGTCCGCTAGAGCTTTTCTCTGTGCCATCTGATGGAAGAACATCTCCTGTGCGTCAAGGCCTTCAAGGATGCTGGATCCTACAAAGCCGTGTGCTCTCGGCGATAGTTCTCCTTTCTTGAAGTGGGAGGTAGTTCTATCCTTGTATCCTCTGTTGATTCTCTGCTCTCTTACGGAGTTCTGCCCAAGCATCCCTGCCATTGTTGTAACGTTCTGCATGGATCCTCTTGCTCCTGAGTCTGCCATGACGTATGCTGAGCTTTCTTCATCAAAGTGGTCTCTTATCTTGTCTCCGATCTCTGTGAAGGCCTCGTTCAGGTTCTTGGTGATTCTGATCTCTCTTGTTTCCTCGACAGTCTTACCTGTGATCGAGTCCATCTTGCCTTCTTCATATTTCTTGATGATTTCATCTGTGTCTTCAACAGTCTCTTCAATGAGCTGTTGGATCTCTGCAGTGGTTTCGTCAGGTACTTCAAGGTCGTCAAGGCCTATGGAGAATCCTCTTTTTGTCAGGAAGATTGCTCCTACACGGGAGACACGGTTAAGGAACTCGGCTACTTTCTCTGAGCCGTACTCAATTTCTAATTGCTGGATGATTTCTCCTCCGTAGTCTCCGAGAGCGTCTTCGTCCAGTACTCCTTCTATAAGTTCTCCGTCTTCGATGATTACTGTGTTTTCATCGCCTTCATTGATTGTAAGGGAGATATCGTCAGGGATGAAGATGGAGACTATCTCTCTTCCTGTGATCTCTTCTTTGTCAGGTAGTTCTTTCTCGTACTCGTTGGATTCTGCCAGAAGGTTGAATGCTTTCTCCCTGCTGAGGGTTTTGTCTTCCTGTGTCAGCAGGTAGAGGCCTGATACGTAGTCCTGTAGCATGCCTACGATAGGGCCTCCCATCTTCGGGGATTTGATGTGTTCCTGGACTTTCATCAGTTCGTCGGCTTCTGCACGTGCTTCTTCTGTCTGTGGTACGTGGAGGTTCATTTCGTCTCCGTCGAAGTCTGCGTTGTAAGGTGCACAGACGTTCAGGTTTAGTCTGAAGGTTCTGTGCGGTAGTACGCGGACTTCGTGGGCCATGATTGACATTCTGTGGAGGCTTGGCTGGCGGTTGAACAGTACTGTGTCTCCGTCTTTCAGATGTCTCTCTACTTTCCAGCCTTCCCCTGGCTCTATGCTTTCCAGTAGTTCCTCGCGGTTCTCATCGGTGATTCTTCTTCGTGAACCGTCAGGCTGGTAGACATAGTTTGCGCCAGGATGAGTTTCTGAACCGTTCTCTATCCATTTCTCTACTTTTTCCACGTTTCTTTCTGTGACTTTTTCAGGTATGGTCAGTTTTTTCGCCACTACGTAAGGCACTCCGACCTCGTTGATCCCGATGTTAGGATCCGGCGAGATAACTGTTCTTGCGGAGAAGTTGACGCGTTTACCGATAAGGTTCTGTCTGAAACGGCCCTGCTTTCCCTGGACGCGCTCCATAATGGATTTAAGTGAGCGTCCGGAACGGTGTCTCGCGGGCGGCACGTTGCTCATATCGTTGTAGAACAGTGTTGCGACGTGGTACTGCAGTAGTTCCCAGAGGTCGTCGATAATGAAGTCAGGGGCCTCGATCTCGATATTGTTTTGAAGCCTCTTGTTGATTCTGATGACGTCGACCATCTTGTGAGTGATGTCGTCCTCTGATCTCTCTCCTGTTTCCAGTGTGATTGAAGGCCTCATTGTTACAGGTGGTACCGGGATGTGTGTTAGTATAAGGTCTTCAGGCCTTGCACCTTCCATTCCCAGGTCTGCTGCGATATCGTCAGGGATCTTGGATAGTCGTTCCCGGATCTCGTCAGGTTTGATTTCCTCTCCGTCGATCTTGAATGTGTATGGTTTGTCTAGGTCGACGTCCGGTACTTCTTCGCCTGTTTCCGGGTCTTCCTTCATTCTGTTGCTTTTACGCAGGTTCTTGTCCAGGTCCTTGGCCAGGCAGGTAACGTTTCCGTTCTCATTGATGTGTGTGAACCTTAGAAGATTCCTGATCTGCTTGGCGTACATTACGTGTGCTACTGGCTTGGAGAGCGTGATTATTCCGAAGTGGCCTTTGCATTCTCGGATTTTTCCTCCGCATGTCTGACATGTCATTCCTGGATCGATTACTCCTAGGGCAGGGTCCATTACTCCTCCTTCTACAGGGTATCCGTCGGCGTCGTAGACCTCTGCCTGGTCGATTTCTTTGACTGCGATTCTCTGAAGTTTTTCTGCGCTCATAATTCCAAAGTCGATGCTATCTATATCCTTCATGAATTCAAAAATCACCTGTGGTTAATTTTTTGCAAAGCCGAAAATCTCTGATTTTCAACTTGATCACCTCTATTCTTCGTCCTCCAGTTCAAGCTCTGTATCCATCATCATGGATTTTAGCTCGTTCAGAAGCAGCAGGAATGCGTGCGGTATCTCGGTTTCTCCCAGTTCTCCTGATTCGCAGTTCGGACAGTAAGACTCGTTTTCTTTACGGTCCTCTACAGCGATTTCGCCACAGTTTTCGCATACTTTGATCTCTGTGGAGTCAGCACCGAAGCGTTCCTTGAGCAGGAGTGAGGCGCCGTG
>JBDGSF010000059.1:0-6802 GCA_042217675.1 Candidatus Nanohaloarchaea archaeon
GACAAGCCCTGGGGTTATGAGGAAATCGTTCTCATGACACAGGTAGACGTCGGAGACCGTGTAGGCATGCTAGGTATCAAAAGACTTGTAATCGACGCCGAGGGAATGACTTCTTACTCATACCACGACGAACAAGCCGATATTATCTACCTGGAGGAAGGAAACGCACAGATCAGGAAAGAAGGAGGCCTCCAGGAACTGGAGAAAGGAAACGCACTGGTAATCCGTTCCGGGGAAAAACACCAGATACAGAACATTGACTCACAGGTAGCAAAGGTCCTGGAAATATCCTTCCCGTACAAGCCTGAAGACATTACAAGAGTCGAAGACCCTTACGCAGAGGCCAGATCCGACGAAGAATCACAGGAAGAATACTAGAAACCGAACAGCAGAAGGCCTGTCCCTACGATAACAACTTCAAGACTCATCAACGCCGCGGTAATCTGATCCTCCGCAAGACCTCTGCGCATCAGGAAATGGGTTAGAGAGTAGTTCTTATCGTATCCGGGATCAAGGCTTCCATCAGGCCGAAGCTCTCCCCATGAACTGGCGTTAAACCCGCTTCTAAGCTTCAGGAAGAACTCAAGTATCCAAGGAGAGAATATAAAGACTCCGAACTTCTCCATGTTGCCTATAACTATGGCAGAGAAAAGAGCTGAACCGGAGAGATAGGTCAACGAGTCTCCGGGAAGGACAGACGCAGGGTAAAAATTGTAGTACATGAAAGCGGCGAGGGAAACAGCAAGACTTAACGAGATAATCATGGCCTCGTTGCTTCCGGAAAGATAGGCCATCGCGCCAAGACCCAGAGCCGCTACCAGGCTCATACCTGTCGAAAGCCCGTTGGTTCCTGCCAGCATGTTCACAACGTTGGAGACAAACAGAAGGCCTAGAGGAAGCAGAACCAGTGGATAGATCAGACCCCAGTCGACGTGACCGATCAAAGGGAACTTCATGCTCCAGGAACCGGCCTTTACCGCCATTAAAGGGAACACTGCAGGAAGCACGAAGAGCATCTTCGGAAGCTGTGAAAGGCCTTCTCTGTGAACCTCCGTTCCTTTCTCAATGTTGTCGATCAGAGGGATATCCAGTTCTATACTGCTGTCTTCCTCGTCCTCTGTCTCCACCTCTATCTCGTACTCTTCCTTCACGTATTCATCAATCCGGATATGGATGTCGTCGATGAAACCGATCAAAGCAATTATCGAGACCGAGCTCAGAGCCGCCAGGATCAGGCTTACATCCGCGGGAGGAGCAGATGAGAAAGATATAAGCCCGAGATACAACGTGATCGAAACCAGGAAACCGAAGAAAACAGTTACTCCGCCCGAGGTAGGAAGCCGAGGCCTATCCCTCTTCTGCTGGTCCACACCGTAGATACCGGATTCGTATAGATACTTCCTGGCGAAAGGAGTGCCTACGAAAGTTGTCAGGAATCCTGCAACCAGCGAAACAACGAGGTATATCATCTTTCCGTCAGCTTCCACATCCGTACATAGCCGTTTGAACCTTCGGGAACAGGTTTAACACTCTCCATTTCATGCCCGTTGGTGAGGTAAAGCCTTACCAGGTTGGAATCAGCTATCTTGCGAGGAACCAGGACTATGCGGGCAGCTCTTGCACTGATACGAGGGCTTCGAGCCGTGGCAAAAGCTCTCTCCATTGTGAAGAATGGGCTCTCAGCTACGCAGACCTCTCCCATTCCGGAAAGCTTGACAGGGTTCTCAACGTTGAACTCTTTCAGGCCTTCCTCTTCTGAAAGCATGCATCCGACTTTCTGTCCGCTTCCGGATCTCAGTACTGGCGGGCCTTCGATATCGAACTCCTGACTGCTGAGGTTTGTAGGTACAAGGATGGAGAGGCCTCCACGAGAGAACTGTACGAGTGTCTCGTTGTTCCTGGTGTATGTTGACTGCATGATGTTGTTGCTGCTGTACATCTGAAGCATCGAGTTGAACTGGCTGTTGTCCCTGTGATGTATCTGGCTTACAGCCGAGTACTTGCCGATCATCGTGTGATCAAGGACAATGTAGTCCACTGAATGCTTCTGAAGGAACTCCGTATTATTCTCAACGCTGTCAGCAGTCAGGAAGTCAGCAAGAGGATAGTTTACAGGACCTGAATCCGAGTAGTAACCCAGGTTTCCTCCGTCAGCTACAGTCGATCTTCTGCCAATCGTCTGGAAATGGTAACCGTAGTCCCACCAGGAGAGAATAGTCGAGTCGTCAGGAGTGTTGTTCTCCATGTACTCCAGATTCTGCATCCACAAACTGTTAGGAGAACCTCCTACACCGCTGGCGGATGCAAAACCGGAAGCAAGATTAGGAACAGCAACTGCTACACCTATCAAAATAATCAAAGCAATCTTCAATACGTCAGGCCTGTAATCAAACTCTTTTGAGAAGTCAAACCGGCGGATCCAGCTCAACCCTCTTCCTAGAGCCAGTCCAGCTATTAACGCAACAGGGAAGGCTGCCAAAGTCATTAACCGGGACTCAGCTACTGCTCCCAGGACGTTTGTAATCATCCACAGGAACGGAAGCAGGTAGTACCATCTCATCTTGATGCTTTGGCTTCCGGACCAGTCAAAGTAGTACTTGATCCCGATAGCTGCCATCACTACAAATGTAGGAGGAAGCGCGGCAAGTGCCGAGTTAAGACCTCCTGTAACCATCATGGCCTGGGTAAGAGCTGTGAAGATTAGAACCATCATTGAAATGCTGAAAACTGACTCTTCATCCGTGTACATCACCAGACCGGTGAATCCGGCGGCTATGAACAGGGCGATTCCTGCTCCAGGCAGCATAAATCCTTCGAAGAATCCGATAAAGAACAGAATCCATGCTGAATGAATGGCAGCTAGACCACTGTAGTAGATTTCATCGCTGATCTCTTCTCCCACTACGTTGTACTTCCTCAGAAGCATAAATCCAAGGTAAGTAGCTGCTACAGAAGTTCCAACCAGTGCCAGTTCCAGAGGCCCTACTATGTTTCCAAGAGGAGCCAGGAATCCAAGGTTGAATGCGGAAAGCATTTGCTCTGCATAGGCCGTTCCAAGGCTTGAGGAGAGCTGCCTGAAAGCTGCTGACTGGCTTTCTGCTACAGTATTCAGGATTACGCTTGAACGCGCTCCTCCTGTTGCCTTGGCTATAAGGCCGAAGAACTTGTCGGCCAGGAACTGCGAGTAGAGAGGTGACAGCATCAAGGCGATCAGGCCGAGTACAGACATTGAAGGAACGTAGTAGGATAGGCGTCTGTCGTTGAGGATATTAAACTCTTCAAGCAGGTAACGGCTCCAGAGAAAGCCCAGCATCCCGAAGTTAATGACTGCCAGGTCTCCTGTGATCCAGAACCTGCTGTAGTTAAAGATCGAGGCAAATCCAACGCCTAAAACTACTGTTGGAGTGTAAACAGTTACAAGCCTTTCAATGTCCTCGTTGAGAAGCATTATCAGGCCTACCGTCATTGGGAAGAGCATCCAGAGCATCTTCGCTCCGCCCCAGGAAATTGTAAACATTCCAAGGGTTAGACCGGCGAGTATACTGGATAAGTGTTCCTTTCTCTTCCATCCTCTTACGAAGAAGTAGATAGAGCCCAGCATAAGCATTGTGCCGATAGGCTCCTTCTCGAAGAAGCCGGCAGATGTCCTATGCATCACTCCTGAGATCGTTGCCAGGAAGAAGGCAGCTGAAAGGCCTGTAACCCTGTTATAGAGCTCTTTACCTAAAAAGTACATTACAAAGATGCTGATTGCACCCATCAAAGCAGGGTAGAACTGTGCCCACTCCAGGAAGCTTTTGAATACGGCTGAAGGCCCTAAATGATACATTATGGCAGGGAAAACAATATCGCCCTGGTTAAGCACGTAATTAGGTGCGTTATAGGGGAAGTAACGCATGAAATCGGTCAGAGGCATGTTGCCTGAAAGAGCAAGGTGACGTGACTGCCTGAAAATAAAGTAAGGATCCAGGGCCTGAAGATACTGCATACCTTTTTCAGGAAGATATCTAAGCCACAGAGCAAGTCCGAAAAGAATAGTTGCGCCGAGACCTCCCCAGTACTTCTTCAAGTTTTCAGGAGATGCTTTTTCCTTGATATTCTCTGAACTCAACAAGTCGCTGTAAGCCATGGCCTTGTTTACAGGATTGGGCATACATGTTTTTTATTGCTTGCATGTAGCGTTATGCGGGCTGCCGTATGGTTTAAAAACTTTCTAAATGACTGTTTTTCGTGGAGCTAGAGAAGCATTTCAACAGTATATACGAGAACTACGACCGGTATATCTGGGTGCCTATAGGCCTGCTCATTGTTTCGGGGATAATTTTAGGAGCTAACCACGCTATAACTGGAGAGTTCATCAGTAAAGGCCTTGACTTCACAGGAGGTACAGAGATAACGTACTCGGTGCAGGGAAACTTCAGTACTGATAAAGTAGAGTCTATATTTGCCCGGCAAGGGTATCAGGGCGTGAATGCTTTAACGCTTCGAAGCCAGAACTCTAGCAGCAAACAGCTTGTTGTGCAGGTTCCTCCTCCAAGTATAGATAGCTCACAGAAAGCTGAGCAGATAATGAAGGAAGGAGGTTATAATGCGACCGCCAAAAGCTTTTCATCAATCTCTACGGCGGTTTCTGGACAGTTCTTCCTTCAGGCCTCTCTGGCTTTTGCATTGGCGTTCATGATCATGAGCCTGGCGATTTTTGCAGCCTTTAAAGATCTGGTTCCGTCTGTAGCCGTTATTCTTGCGGCTTCAGGGGATATAGTGGTTGCATTAGCAGGTATGGCTCTATTTAACATCCAGTTAACCCTTGGTTCGTTTGCAGCTCTTCTAATGCTGATCGGTTACTCGGTTGACACAGATATCGTGTTGTCTACCCGGGCCTTGAAACGTGAAAGAGGAGATCTACGTAAGAGGATGTGGGAGTCTGTAAAGACAGGGGTTACAATGAGTTCAGGAGGAATAGCTGCGTTTACTTTGCTGTTTGCAATCTCATATATAATTGTAGGGCCTTCGGAGCTGTCAAATATTTCTGCAGTGATGCTTATCGGCCTTCTCGCAGATATGCCGCTTACGTGGTTTGGAAACGCGATAATCTTGAAGAAGTATATTAACAATGATTTCAGAAGTATTGAAGAGGTGTTAGAATGGATTTAAAGGAGTTTATGAAGGAATGGAGGATCTGGGTTCTCCTTATAGCTCTAGGCATCTCAACTTTGTGGATAGGGCCTTCATACGACACCAGGAACGGCCAGGTGGTTCTAACAACTAATCTGGAGAACCGTACAGGAATACAGTTTTCAGGCGGAACCCGGATGCTTTTGACTCCTCAGACCAACGTAACTGGCGAGAACCTGTCTCAAGTTGCAACAGATATCAAAGACGTGCTAGGCCTCAGGATAGCTACTTCGGATATAGGAGATGCCCAGGTCAGGGTAGTGGATCTCGGGGATGGAAATTACAAGGTCCAGCTTGTGACAGCTAACACCAACCAGACCAAGCTCCGCGACCTTATAAAACAGCAGGGAAACTTCGAGGCCCGGATGCCGTTTAATGTTAGAGACCAGAAAAATATCACTGTTAACTACCAGGATCCCAGCGTCCTGAAATTTGAAAAGTCAGGAAGAAACGTCTCTGTTTACAGGAATACGGATAGCGGGAGAGAAGATCTAGGAGAGTACTCTCCTGGCCAGAGGTTTACTGTTGCCGAGACAGACTTTATTTATCGGAACGCCACTGAATCTGTAAGCAGGCTTGAGATTGTAGCTTATACAGGAGAAGGTATTCTGCAGGTAAACTGGAATGAGAGAAGGACAAGAAGTTCTGGAGATCAGCTTAGGACAAGCTTTCCTATACAACTCAAGAAAGAGGCTGCAATGGATACAGGCCTGATCTTCCACAACTACCTGCCTTCAATAACAACTCAAGGATCTCAGCTGGTTTTTGACAACGGAAGCGCGGCGATGCTAAGGCTTTACGTCGACGGAGAGTTAAGGAACTCTCTGACGGTTGCTGCAGGACTGGGAGAAAAACCTTACAGCATTCGTTCATCTATTTCAGCCTCCGGTAAAACCCCTGAAGAGGCTAGAGAAAGCGCAAAAGAGCTTCAGACGATACTTAAATCAGGGGCCTTACCTGTTCCAATCGAGGTTTCAAGCGTTTCCCGTATATCAGCAGCATATGGTTCGCAGTTTATGAAGGCCTCAATCCTCTCCATACTGGGTTCTCTGGTTGCTGTAGGCCTGTTAGTGTTTGTAAGATATGATGATATCCGTTACGCGTTACCTATTGTATTGACGGGAGCCTCAGAGGTCTATATCTTGCTTGGTTTCTGGAGCTGGTTCACTCAGCTTGGAAGTATAAGTCTTTCAGCTATCGCTGGTATAATCGCGGCGGTAGGTACAGGGGTAGATGACCAGATCATTATTACCGATGAGTCTGGCCGTGAGCAGGTGAGAAGTGTTTCTGAGAGAATGAAGAGAGCATTCTTCGTGATTTTCACGTCTGCAGCTTCTACAATTGGAGCAATGTTCCCAATACTGGGAGCGGGCATGGCAAGCACTCTTATAGGGATTGCAGGAGTCTCGCTTATAGGTTACGCGCTTTACTCGCGTAGAACCAACTACAGCTACGTGCTGGTTGGATCAATGGCTCTAGCGGTGTCGATAGTGACTTCGATTATAGGGCCTTCAAGCGCTGCTTTACAGACTATTCACGGGTTCGCCGCTACAACCATTCTGGGAATCTTGATCGGTATATCTGTTACCAGGCCGGCTTACTCGAAGTACGTCGAGTACCTGGAGAA
>JBDGSF010000059.1:6902-23891 GCA_042217675.1 Candidatus Nanohaloarchaea archaeon
TCGGTATATCTGTTACCAGGCCGGCTTACTCGAAGTACGTCGAGTACCTGGAGAAAGAATAATTACGGAGGGAAGGGCTTGGAGAAATAATTTATTGCAGGTCCATCACTGCGGCTGCAACATCTTCGTTCTCTTCCAAGGCCTTCTCTGCTTCTTCTCTGGATGCTTCTGTCTTCTCCATTACCAGCTCTACGTCTTCGTCTGAAGGCCCGCTTTCAATCTTCTCTTCTGTAAACTCTCCTTGAAGCTGGAACATGTCCTGGCCCTGTACCGATATCTTGGATAGTTGAGGCTGCTCAAATACCATTTTCTTATCCCCGATTTCTACTACTACGCGATCGGCATCGATTTCGTCCATATCCATGCCCATCTGCTTCATCATCTTAGACATATCCTGTCCGCCAAACATACCCAAACATTACCCCCTGCTCTTTAAATCCGCTTCCATACTAAAACGCAAATAACTTTGATCGAGTTACTGGCTTTAACATTGGCAGGAGTAATTACCGGAGTAATAACAGGCCTTGTACCTGGCATTCACCCTAACACAGTTGTTTTCGCATCTTTACCGTACTACTTTAGATTTCAACCAGGCCTTGAGCTCTACTTGGTCTTTATTGCAGGTCTTTCAATATCTCACACATTCCACGACTTCCTGCCTGCGATATTCCTTAACGCTCCAAACTCTTCGACAGCTCTTTCAACTTTACCCGGGGCAGAAGCGGTGGAGAAGGGTGAAGGCCTTAAAGCGTTTTACAGGACTGCCTCTGGAGGCCTCATCGCGATAACCTCTGTTTTAATTCTCCTCCCTGTTTTGCTGCTTGTTTTGAAACCTTTGTACAGTCTTCTGCAGCCTTTAATGCTGTATATACTGATCTACTTCTTGATTTACACGGTTCTTAAACAGGGAAACGTCTTGAAGAATCTGCAGCTGGCAGCGGTCGCAGGTTTACTGGGTATCTACTCGTTTAACATGCCTGTTAACCAGAATTTTGTTTTGATACCTGTGTTTTCAGGGCTTTTCGCTGTTCCTTCAATGCTTGACGTGTTTGGAGAAGAACATGATTTACCTCCTCAGAACAAGGAGTTTGAAGCAGATATAAGCCCTCGTTCTGGCTTTACCGGTGCTCTTTCAGGCCTTCTAGCCGGTATTGTCCCTGGAATAGGCCCGGCTATCTCAACCAGTTTTCTGAGCCCTCTTTCCGAAGATGAAGGATTTATCACGGCTCTTGGAGGTGTGAATAGCTCCGACATAGTCACCTCGCTTGTCGCACTCTACATACTGAACAGGCCGCGTAGCGGAGCATCGGTGGCGATAAACCAGGTAACTTCTTTATCTGCTGAACTGATGGCTGTTCTGATAGGAGTTTCTCTTTTAGCTGCGGCTCTATCGTTTTTGATCGCAACCCGGATTTCTAGATACTTTGTCAAGTTTATTGAAATGGCGGACTATCGCTTAGTAGTGTCTGTAGTCCTCGCTGTTATAACAGGCCTTACCTTTCATTTTCTAGGTGTTCTAGGCCTTCTTGTCCTGTTCACTTCTTCAGCTATCGGGTTTGCGGCAAGAGCTGTTGGGCAGAGAGCAGTTCTCATGGCGGTTTTGATAGTTCCAGCGATCCTTTCTTTCTCAGGTGTAGGGGTAGTAATGTAAGATTGGAAAACCAATTAATAGGTATGAACGAGCAAAAAGGTTTTCTGGCAGCCCTGATACTTGTTGTAGGGGTTGCAGCAGGATTGATGCTTAAGCCGTTCCTTCCTTATGTGATGGGGGCTGCTATCCTGGCGTTTGTCATGAGACCGCTTCACCTAAGACTAAGGCCTTTAATAGGGTTCTCTTAGCTCGGGTTTCTTGGTTATTTGACAGGAGTACCTAATCCTTACTTCTGGACATTTGTCATGGTACTGCTTTCCTTCCTTCCGATAGTCGGCCCATTCATTGTATGGGGTCCGGCCGTAGCGTACCTGGCTTCTATAGGAAGCATTTTTGAGGCCTTATTCCTTGCAGCATACGGTTTAACGGTAGTAGGCCTGACAGACAATATTATGAGGCCTCTGGTTGTGGACAAGTCTTCAGAGCTGCATCCAGCGGTTATTATAATAGGTGTGCTTGGAGGTGTCTACCTTTTCGGCGCTCCCGGCCTCTTCATAGGCCCTATCATTCTCGGAGTGCTGAGATCCACGCTTGTGGTGTTCAGAAACAATTATTCTGAGCTTTGACAGATAATTAAAAAAGTTATCTGCGATAATCTTCTTACAGTGGGCTCCAATAAAGAAGCTATTCTGACAGCCTTTGTAGTTGTCTCTGTAATTGCCATACCTGCTGCAGCCCAGTCAGTGGAAATCAGTCAAACAGAGAAAGATTTTTTCCATGCCGGGTCTGAAGGACAGTTTGGTTCAAGCTTCCAGATAGACTTCTCCAGCGCCAAGAGAACTTCATATCTCAAAACACCCCGGTACTCTGTATCATCCGCGAGAACACCGCGTAAAATAGTTAAAACGTACTCTACAGCAAAGGCCGAGCTTAGTATCTCCTACATCAATGCAACAACACGTATCGAAAAAATAATTACTCCCTATGGAACTCTGGTTACAGGAGTGAGGAATGGCCGCCGCTTCGAGAAATTTACAGGTACAAACAGGACTCGGGTTGAGAAGATAAAGTCGGAAATCAAAGATAAATATAGAGACAGCATTTCAGAGCTGGAGAACAAGGAATCAAAAGCCATAAAATCTGAGCTACCGAATCTGAAGATAGATTTCTACGATGATGGAGAGATAGAATATATTAATATAACTAATAAGGCCTCAAATCCTGTAGACCTCTCAGGATGGCAGATGATAAGCAAGTCACCAAGTTACTCCGATAACTTCACTATAAGCCAGGTGACCCTAAAGCCAGGCCAGACATATACATTCTACGAGGGCGACGGTGGAGAAATGAAGACGAACGCAGTCTATGATACAGGAGTGACTCTCTACAGCGACTCAGGAACGCTTGAAATCTACACCGACAGAGATCTACAGTTCGCCAAAATACAGTACAGCTAGTCCTCAACCTTCTCCAGGTTCCCGTTGATCACGTATTCTTCTCCTGTAAAAAGGCGTTTAACCTTCTGTTCTTCGTCTTCTACTGCTACCATGACTTGTCCGAAAATGGATTCAAGGCCTAGTGACTTGGCTCTTACGTTAATCGCTATACCCATCAAAACGTTCAGGTAAAGCAAAATGGTTAAGGTGCTGTTGTTGAAGCCGAGAACCTTCACCGTTGCAAACGTGGCAGCTGCAAATACCGCTCCGTAAATACCGCCGTTTCTGATCTCCTTCTTCACAGCTAAAAAAGTCGACTGTATAATTAAGTTAGCTGCGATGAAAGGAGTCTACGTACTCTTCCTGGAACTTCGAAAGGAAAAAGAGATAGAGATAGGTGCGTTAGGCCTGAAAAAGTTTCGGAGAGGACGCTACGCATATGTAGGTTCAGCTCAGAACTCTGTGGAAAAAAGACTTGAAAGACACTTCTCCAGAGACAAGAAAATGCACTGGCATATAGACTACCTGACGCAGGAGGCAAGGCCTTACGACTACTTTGTGCTTCCGGAGACCGGGGAGTACGAGGAAATACTTGCCTCTATACTGGAGGATATTGCGGAACCTGTACCAGGTTTTGGAGCATCTGACTCGTCGAAGAACTCGCATCTTTTCCGGTTACCGAAGAGCTTAACAGATTGAAACACGGTATGTTTTGCATGTCCGAGGTTTACTATCAGTGTCCTGACTGCGGCTATAAGCAGAGAAGTAAGGCGCAGAAAAGGGTTAAATGCCACAACTGCGGACGCAGCTACCTGAAAAGGGATGCCAAGAAGTTCAAGGAGAAGACTTCGGACATGGATAAGGAGGATAGAGAGAAAGCAGGTTTTCATAAGTACTCCCGGAGTTCGGACTAAAAAATCTTCTTCATGTACTAGGTTTTGTGGAAGAATATTCTATAGAAGCGGAAAACTTTGACCTTGAGGAAACCTTGACCTGTGGCCAGACCTTTAGCTGGCACAGAACCTCGGGAGATCTCTACGATGAAGGAAGCAACCGGTTCTACACCTTCAGAAGAGGCAAGCCACTGATAGTTGAACAGGTAGACGGCAGGCTAACTGCGGAGACACCGCTGGACAAAAAAGAAGTGAAGAATGCTTTAGGCCTTCATCACGATTTGGAAGAAGTCTTCTCGACTTTCCCTCAGGACGAGAAACTTTCAGAAGCTCGAGAAGAGCTCTGGGGCTTGAGAATTGTCCAGGACGAATTTTTCCCTACACTGATCGCCTACCTGCTTTCACCGCAGATGAGAATACCTCGGATAAAGAAAATGTACAACAAGATAGCACGAAAATACGGAGAAACAGTGAGTATAGATGGAGAGAAACTATTAAGATTCCCTGCCAGGAAAGAACTTTCTCAAGCCACTGAACAGGAGCTTAGAGACCTGGGAACAGGTTACCGCGCTAAATACATAGTAGAGACCTTGAAAATTCTTGAGGAAAAGAAAATGGAGCCTGAAAACCTTAGAGAAATGGATTACCACGATGCTAAAAAAGAACTGAAGAAGCTTTACGGCGTAGGGGACAAAGTAGCTGACTGCGTGCTTCTCTTCTCTCTAGGCTTCTACGAGGCCTACCCTATCGATACGTGGGCGGAAAAGGCCTTGAAAACCCATTACAGCGATCTGCACTCTGACGACTACACTGAGCTTTCAGAGAACATGAGAAATTACTTCGGAGAGTACTCGGGTTACGCACAGGAATATATCTTTCATGCCGCAAGACAAGGCCATATAGAGGTGAGCTAATGTGAGTTTCGAAGTCAAGCTTGTAAGAGATGACCTGGATGAAGAAGTCAGGGAAGAGGTGAGAGTCGAGGAAGGCCTGACTGTTCAGGAGTTCCTGGAGGATCAGGGTATCCCTGTTGAAGAAGTGCTTGTCTCCAGAAACGGTACTGTTATCTCCAGCAGACACCGGCTTGAGGAAGGCGACACGATCGAGGTATTTGACGTAATCGCCGGCGGCTGAATAATTTTTTATTACCTGCGTACCATAACCAGTTTGTATGGATTTTTTCGATCTGGATGAGAAAGAGGACAAGCATATAATTTTCGACGTGTTCGGCCTCAACTCTCTCCAGAAACAGTTATTCGAAGAATTAAGGGACAAGCAGTTAACGGTACAGGAACTGGCTGAAAAAGTCGACAGAAACCGGTCAACAGTTCAGAGAGCTCTACAGGACATGCTTGACAAGGATATCATAATGAGAGAAGGTAAAACCGATAAAACGGTTTACTACGTTTACACCACCCTGCCTTTCGAAGAACTTAAACAGCTAGCGCGTCAGGCCCTTGACTCCTGGCACGAGAAAGTTACTTCAAGACTTCAGTAAACCCAGAAAAGATACCCAAGATAAATCAGAGCCAGTACCTGACTTATCTGCGGAAGCAGCGGGGTAAAGCTTACTCCTGTCGACGCAAGTACTATCCCGGATATTCCAAGACCTATCACAACGATCCTTGAATTATCCAGAAGAGTATTCTCAAGGCCTTCAAAGGAGAAATCTTTCCTGGCTGCCAGATAGGCTACAGTACCGGCCAAGTAGTACTTCACAAACACTGAGGCTAGAAGCCAACTGGACTTAATCACTTCATGGCCTGCGGAGACTGCTGTCTGAAGCATTATTCTTCTTCGCTTTCTCCCACATCGCTAGTCTGGAAATCGCTGATGATGATTATATCGTCTATGGATTGCACCATGTTGTAAGGTATTACTACGTTTTTCGATCCTCCTACTTTCTGGGCAAGGTAAGAACCAGGTTCTGCTGCTACAACTACTGCTCTGACGGCGAACTTGCCGAGATTAAGTTCTACGTCTTTAACTTTTCCACAGTAGGAACCTTTTGTAGTGAATACGTCCTTGCTCTCGACATCCGAAAAGTCAATGATATTCTCCGCCATTTTTGTTACAACTCCTTATACATCAAATCAACAGTCTGAGACTTAAATAATTTGGTAAAAGATAGAAGCCTTCAGGTTTTAAGTCTTAGTTCTCAAATACTGATTTAGAATGAGTCTGAGAAAGAGAGTTGTCAAAGGCTTCACCGACGCATACCTGAGAACAGAGAGAAGCCTTGTAGTGGATCTGCTGAGAGAAGGCAAGATCACTCAGGAAGACTGGCAGGACATCGCCAGAGAACTCAACAACATAGCAGACAAATACACAGAAGACGAGATAAGCCACAGCGACTTCCTGAAAAACAGGAAAGAAATTGAAAAACGCATAGCAACCAACCGCTCAGAGCCAAAGGAAGGCCTTACCGGTAAAGACGCCATTAATCTATACGAGTCATACAGGAAGAAACACCAACCTGTTATGGAGAAAGCTCTCCATGAATCCGACAGAAATACTTTTTACTTTCTCTACAGACTTCCTGTCGTGAAGACCCGTTACATGCTTACAGGCCTCCGACTCCAGTGAAGAACATTCAATCGAATTTTAAAGACTGACTGTAACTAACTATACTACACCGCATGTCGGGGTGGCAGAGTGGCTTAACGCGATGGCTTGCTAAGCCATTGGGCCGGTTTAAGGCCCGCCCGGGTTCGAATCCCGGCCCCGGCGCTACCTTTTTTGGTTCACCTATTCCAGCCTAACTGCTGTCGCTGTCGCCTTGATATTCATCATGTTTCCGGCGCCAACTGCTTCATCTTCAAGGGTCAAAGCCACTAAACCATCCGCGTTCTCCGCTTTGGCCTTGTCCAGAAGTTCTCGTATAGCCTGGCGCTGCCCTTTCTGAAGGCTTTTCTCCCAGGAACGTGAACGCCCGCCGAAGAAGTCTCTGAGGCCGGCCATAACGTCTTTACCAACGTTTCTTCCCATGGTTACGTTGGAGCTAATAATGCCGATGTATTCCTCTACTTCCTGGTTTTGAAGTGTACAGCTAGTTGATACTACCAGATCGTCATCTTCTTCGATAAAAGGCTGCATAAAGTTATTTTAGCGCTCTACAGAGTTAAGTCTTTCGCTGATGAAGTATTCTTGATGTTATCTCCTTAGGTCCGAGGATTAATTTAAAACCGTCTTTAATTATAAGACGTAGATGGGAGATTTCAAGGAACACATACTGTTTGGATTTCTTGCAGCAGCACTGGTCAGCTACTTTTTAAAGGATAAAATGCTTTTAACACCTGTAGAAACCTTTGTTTCTTCCATAGCCATAGTAGTGGGTTCAGTCCTTCCAGATATAGATCATAAAAATGCTTACGTACATAGAGCTGCTAAAGCATTCTTCAGTATAGGCCTGGCTATACTTGGAATAGTTTTCCTTCCCTTACCCCTGCATCTACGTTTTGCCGCGGCTTCAGCCCTGTTTCTGATGGCCTATATTGGTTTTTCATCCATTAAAATGCAGCACCGAGGCTTCACTCATTCAATCAGTTTTACAGCTCTGGTTAGTTCTGCCGTGGTCCTGGGAAGTTTCTACAGTTTTTCCTCCACCACTCCGGGTATAGCGATGGCTCTAGGTATTCTATCTCATCTTGCGCTCGACCAAGAATTCAAACTGGCCTAGTTTTCCTTGACGTCTGCCACATCTCCAAGTGTTGCAGATCGGTCATCTCCTGTGTCTGTGTCCTGATCCCAGGCCTCTGGAACGGTATAAAGTTCTAAATTGAATTTTTTCTCCAGTTTCTGAGCAAGGCTTTTCTCAGGCTTCAACTCCTGCTGCTCTATCTTCTTCAGGAGAGACTCTTTCTCGTTAAGCTGATCGGATAGCTCGCTGATTGATAACTCCTGTGATTCGCGGGCCTTCTTGACTTTCTTCCCGTAGTCATCTATAAGGACTTCCTCGTTTCTCTTCCTGCTTGTTCTGTTTTTTCGGGAGCTCTTCTTCTTTTTCTGTTTCTTGCTCTTGGTCTCCACTTCTTCCCCCATTTCTGCGCAGGAGTCGCATACCTGTAGAACAGCGCCCTCTATTTTAGCTTTTGTAGTTGAATCAGTTTCTTCTCCGCAAAGTTGACATGTAGCCATTTTACTCACTTGATAGTGTTGTTGTAGATTCTGGTTAGAATATTTGCAGTGATGATTCTGTAATAAGTTAAGGGGGCTGAAGGTTTAATAATCATTGCAGTTACTCTCCAAGTTCGTTTATCAGAAAGCCGTAGATTATCGACGAAATCGAAACCGTCAGAAAACCCAGTCCCAGAAAAAGCAGCACGTTCTCAGGGCTTCCTCCCGAAGCAGCGGTCTTTCCCGCCTCCATAGCGTCCATGCTTTGCATCATCGCACCGGCTACCTGGCCTTTCTCACCATTCTCTATAAGTGTAGATCCTGCCAGGCCTACACCAGCGATACCGGTTACTGTAGAGCTGACGATCGAGAACTTGACCTTCTTCTCCTTCTCCCTGACGATCGCTTTCCCCTTCTCCGTAGGCCGGTAAACAACCCTCTTCCGGCCTTCTTCGGCTTCCTTCTCAATCAGGCCTGAGGACTCAAGCTTTGAGAGATGGGAGGAAACCGTTGACTTGCTCTTACCTACCTCCTTTGAAAGAGACGTAGGAGTGTACTCTTTCTCCAGTACCTGGTTCAAGATCTTTATCCGGGTTGGAGAACTCAAGGCCTTAACGGTTTTGAAGTCAAGCTCCATAAACTAGTTTTTAACCGGCTATGTTTTTTAATCTGAAACCGTTCTGTTAGATAGAAATCGAACAACTCTAAACACTATTTAAACATGGAGAAGGAAGCCTTAACCATGGATATAGATCTAGGTAACAGAAAACTGGTTGCAGCTACTGGAATCGCAGTATTCACGGTACTGGCGCTCGGACTAGGAATACTTACAACATCATCTCAATCACTGACTTCACAGCCTGAAATGGCCTTGGACAAACAAGCAGCGTATGATTCCTCTTTAGGAGCATCCGGCGGTTTCGCTGGCTCGCAGGAAAGGAAGCGAGCAACAACAATGGACATAGAGTTAGAGGTAAGAGATGTGTCAGAAGCCCAGAAAGCTGTGAAAGACCTGATATCCGGATCCAAAGGATATATAACCTCTACAGATTTCAACAGCAGACAGGCTGACAGCGGAAGCATGACTGTCAAAATCCCTGACTCAAACGCTTCAAGCTTTGTAACTGCTTTGGAAGGCCTCGGCAGGATTGAATCAAAAAGTAAGGATGTACAGGACCTTACAGATCAGTACGATGAAACACAGGCAGAGCTAGAAAGCAAGAAGAGAGAACTTCAACGACTTCAGCAGTTGATGAACAGAACCGACAAAGTTTCGGAACTGATAAAGGTACAGGAAAGAATCAGCCAGGTCAGGAGCAGGATAGACTATCTGGAGCAGAGAATGCAGAGACTGGAAAACAGGGTTAGCTACACCGAGATAAGAATAGATTTCTCAGAACCAACACCTTTCAACACAGACTTTAATCCACGAGAAACAGTTAACAACGCTTACCAGGGATTCTTCAACAGTATAGGCCTTATAGTAGTTGGAGCAGGTTATCTGCTGCCGCTAGTATTACTGGCTGCCTTTGTATACGGCCTGGTAAAGGCTAAGCGCCGCTACATAGGTTAGAGCTCGAGAAGGCCTTTTCCCTCTTATAAATTTCTTTCACTCTTTTTCAAGTTTTTTGGAGTTGAGATGGTTGAGTGGTCAATTTTCGGCCTTGAAGCCCCGTACCTATAAAAAAGAGTCTTTACAATACTTTCTTGGTGATTTCACGTGGTAGACGTACTAAAGAAGTCCGGAGTACGTGACGCTGCTGAAGGCGTTAACGTAGGATCTGACTTCTACGACGCTCTAGACGAAGAAGTTAAGGAACTGATCGCAAGAGCCGTAGAAAGAGCAGACGCAAACGGACGTAAAACCGTCAAGGCAAGAGACGTATAACGTCTCTGCTTGACAAATTTTTCTCTTTTTCTTACTAACAAAAAATATCTCTCTAGAGTTCTTCCTGACGTCTCTCAACTTCCTTCAAACGGCCCTCAACCTTTTCAAGCGCTTCACGGAGCTCTTCAACAGTCTCAAGATCCTCAATAGGAAGACGCCCTAGATCACCGCCATTAACATCTATAACCGCTTTACCATCCTTCATCTTGACACTGTACTCCAGGACCTCGTAAGGCCCTTCCTCAAAATTGTAGATAACTTCTGTCATAAACAAAAACGTGTAACAGAGTATTTTATGGCTTCCGGATTTCTCCGTCTATCAAGGCCTTTCCGCTGGGAACGTTGGAAGTAACTTTCTCATTTGCGTCTACAGAGCTCCGGAAACCGATCTTCCTTCCAGGCCTTATAGATGCGTTGACACCTAGCCTTGCCTCTGAACCAATGATCGCACCCATCTTTCTCATACCTGTATTGATTAACTCTCCTTTGACCTCCATCCTGATATCTTCTTCATCGTTCCTCAGGTTAGCGGTCTTAACACCGGCACCAAGGTTTGCCTCTCTACCTACGTAGGAATCACCTACATAGTTGAAATGCGGCGCGGCGGAACCTCTACGCAGAACACTGTTCTTCACCTCGGAGTTACCTACCTCTGCTTCCTCATGGATAACCGTGTGATGCCGGATATAAGCGTCAGGCCCGATAACAGCGTCTTCCTTGATTACTGCAGGGCCTTCAATCACAGTGTTTTCACGTATCTCCGCGCCTTCCTCAACAACTACCTCTCCATGGATGCTTGCCGAGCCATCTACTTCTCCCTCTATACGGGTTTCAAGGCCTTCCAGCAGTTCTCTGTTCGCCTTCAGAAGTTGCCAGGGATAGCTGCACGGCAACCATTTCTCTGATTCAACCATTTCGACTTCTTCGCGTGAAAAGTAGTCGTTGAACGCGTCAGTGATCTCGTACTCACCTCTCTCCGATCTCTCAACTTCTTCAAGCAGATCGAAGAAGACTGGTTTAACAAGGTAAAGGCCTATATTCGCCAGGCTGGAAGGAGGGTTTTCAGGTTTCTCAATTATCGATTCGATAGTTCCGTTCTCCGCCCGGATCACTCCATAGTTCCCAGGGTTTTCGACTTCGGTAACGCCGATAGCTGTTTCAAGGCCTTTCATTCTCCTGATGCTTTCTCCGTAGATATCGTCGCCGTTCATGATCAAAGTACGGCCTTCTACATGTTCCCGGGCCTGGAGGGCTGCGTCCGCGGTTCCAAGAGCTTCCTCCTGCTCAACTATCTTTACATCGGTACCTGAAAAGTATTCCTGGAACTCTTCTATCCGGTATCCAGCGACCACTATAACCTCATCCACAAACTCTTCCACTGTATCGATATTGTGCTGGATGATAGGCTTCCCTGCCACAGGCAGCAACGGTTTAGGCGTGTCCTCTGTCAAAGGCCTCATTCTCGTGCCTTCTCCCGCCGCTAAAATAACTGCTTTCATAGCTATCACTTGCTTATCTCCGATAGATCGGTTCTTGCGTCAGGAACAAACTTTACTCCGCGGATAGAGTTGTTCATATCCACAAAGCTTCTTCCACCGATAAATGAGTTTCTTATGACGGTTCCGGATTTGAAGTCTCCTTCTTCTCCAAGAATGCTTCCCTCTACAGCGACGAAAGGATCAATAATATTTGACTCGAAAACCATGCTTCTGTTGATTTCCGCGTTACGTACCTGGCTCTCCATCCCGATACTTGAATCCTTTACAACAGCGTTAGGGCCTACAACAGCGTTTTTCCCTATGAAACACTTTCCTTCCAAGACGGTTCCGGCTTTAACCTCTGCACCTTTCTCTATGACTGCCTCTCCTTCTATATCGGCTTCGTCGCTTACCTCTGCCTTGGAATCTATCTCAGTTTCTTCAATCTCTTCTCTCCTGATTCTGTCAGCTTCCTGAAGCTTTCTCGGATCTCCTATATCGATCCAGTAGTTACTGATTATTTCGTAGTACGCCTCTCCTTCCTCAGCGAACTCTGAGACCGCATCCGTAAGATCATCTGATTCAAGGCCTTCAATTGTATCAAATATTTCAGGTTCCAGGATGTAGATACCTGAGTTCACCAGGTTGTTTTCAGCTTCCTCAGGTTTCTCCTCTATGCCCTCAACCTGGTCATGCCTGATGCTGAGAACGCCGAACTTTTCCGGTTTATCCTCCTGAGCGGCCAATACGGAGACCCTTCCTTTTTTCTCCTCGTGTTTCTGTTTCAGGTTTTCCAGGTCCTCTCCTGATATAAGTACATCGCCGTTCACCACCACGAACTCTTCGTCTATAAAGTCGCAGGTTTTCACGGCCTCTGCGGTACCCTTCAGCTCTTCCTGATGCACTATATTGATATTTGTGTACTCCTCGAAACGGGCCTTGAACTTCTCCTCCAGGTGGTTGGTAACAAGGTAGATTTCATCGACCCCGATCTCTTCAAGGCCCTGAATCAAGTGCCTGATCAAAGGCTCTCCTCTCACAGGCATTAGAGCGGCAGGTTTTGTCTCTGAGAACGGGAAAAGGCCTTCTTTTTTCTTGGCGCATGGAATAACTGCTTTCATTATCTTGTCACCCGGCAATCCTGTTGGTTTCTGGGTCCGGAATGTTTTTATCTTCAACCATAAGCTTCTTCATCAGTTCTTGCGATCTGTCAAGCTCGTCAAAGTAGGAGCCGGAGTTTTCAACTGCTTGATCTCTTACATCGAAAAGCCTATCGATAAACAGTTCGGTCTCCCTGTCGGAAACCTCGTCTTCTCTCTCACCGGAGGCATTCAGAACAGTTTTCTTCAGGAAACGGTAGAGCTGGTCGTGAAGCAGGTCAGGAACCTCGATTTCCTCTCCGGAATCGATGTCGTAGAGCCTTCCATTCAGTATATCTCCCAGAAGCCGGGCCTCGCCCTCTACGATGAAGAAGTTACATCTCTGATCTCTGATAACTTGCTCACCTATCTTCACGTAATTCTCCTGAACCAGGTCAATATCATATTTCTCCACAATACTTGAGACCTCTCTGCTTGCGCCTATCCAGCTGGAGTTCAGCTCCACGCTTGCCTGGCTTGTCTCGAACTCGGCACTGGTTCTTCCGGTCGCAGCTTTCTCTATCTCACGTGTTTTACCTCCGTTAAGCTCCATCATGCTCTCTGAACCGGTGCCACGAGGCATGAAGAACGATTCAGCGCTCTCCAAGACAAAATCTTCTTTTTCCGAAATATCAAGCAGGTCCAGGACGTAGATATCGTTTATCATCTGGTCCAGGATATCTCCCCCCTTGACATCACTGTACTTCACAGGATCGAGGACTCTTTTAAGGCCTGAAGTGTTCTCTCTGAAAACCTTCACCGACTCGATGTCTTTTCCATCGTTCAGTTCCAAGGCCTTCTGTACTACAGCGCTCTCTCTTTCTATAAAGTCTACCTTCCACATCAGGTCATGGTTCTCTGCCAGTTTCTTCTCCTGGAGATGTTGCTCCCGGGTCATTGAGGGAGGCCTTTCCGATACATGGAAGAAGCCGCGTTTCAAGGATTCATGTATGTGAGAGGGGTGTTTGGCGGGGCCTCCTGCGTCGTAGATCATTACGTTTTCCTTGGACTCTGCTTCTCTGTACATCTCGCTGGGGTCCTTGAATGTCTCTATTTCAAGGCCGTTGCTTTCGGCGAACTTTCTGGCGTCCTCTCTTCTCTCAGGATCTTTCTCCGCTACCCCGGCTACTTCGACATCGGTCTCTTTCAGGTGGTTGGCCATATCCACGAGTTTCTCGAACCCGTATCTTCCTACTCCCTGGACGCCGATCTGGTATACTGATAGGTCTGCCACGGATCCAGTTTACGTGGCGAGGGTTAAAACTCCTACCGAAGTATAGAAAAAGCTTCGGATTTTTATTATTGAACGGTAACAATGACAGATCTGGAGAGGAGCAAATCCTTCAGAACCACGGAGGAAATGTACGAAGAGCTGAACCAGCTCGACGAATTCAGCGACATATTCCGGAGCATGGCAGAACTCTACCTGGAGGAACCTTTCTTCAGAAACGGAGTCGACACATACAGAAACAGGGACGTAGACAGTTTTGAGGAGTACGCCGAGGCCTACTTCGAAGCCAGAGCTGAGGAAACAGCGCCAGAACTTGTAGAAGAACTCGATCGCAACGTAGACCCACAGGAGATCATAAGGCCTCTAAGCCACTACCTGGGCGCGATCAACTTTGGGGACAGAGAGTGGGCTGAACAGGCGGCGGAGGACTTCTACAATATCGATGAAGAACTCGGAGACTTCTTCACTGCCTACACCGAAAAGTTCTCAGAAAGCCAGTGGAACACCGGTCTAGAGTAAAACCCTATATAAAAATTAAGTTCACGTCATGGATTACGAGGTAGAAACAGATGGGAGACAGGCCCGCAAGAATATACAGAGAACATCCAGGCCAGCCATACACAAGGCAGAGCCAGAAAAAGAGCGATAACTACGTTAAAGGAGCTCCAGCTCCAAGAGTGACACAGTACGAACAAGGAGCCAAAAAAGAAGAATTCCCAAAGGCCCTGGAACTCAGAGTAGAGGAAGAATGCCAGATCAGAAGCGAAGCACTTGAATCCGGCAGAGTAGCAGCAAACTCCTACCTCAGCAAAGTCCTCGACCCCGAAGAAGACTACTTCCTCAAGATTCTCCCGTATCCTCACCACGTTCTAAGATACCACCCGCTGGCAGGAATCGCACAGGCAGACCGATACTACGAAGGAATGCGTAAGCCTTTCGGACGACCAATCGGCCGTTCAGCGCTCGTCGACGAAGACCAGGAAATTATCCGTGTAGAAGTCGGAGAAGAAGACGTCGACGAAGCAAGAAAGGCCCTGGAACGTGCAGGAGACAAGATGCCTGTAAGCTGCCGTGTTAGAGTTATCCGGTGAAGGCCTAAAACTATTAATCCTGCAATCCCGCATTAACTTTCTATGGTCCAGTGGAAAGGAGAGATAACCAGGGAAGAATCAGGAAGAAAAGCAGCTTTCCTGGACTCAGTATCAGGCCTCGACGTACCTAACTTCTTCACGCTTACAAAGGAAGACGTCAACAAACTTCTAGGCGACGCCCGTACACCCGAACAAGTTCTGAACACGGAGCTATCGTCAGAGCTAATGGATCAGGTGAAGTCAGAGTACAAACAGATAGGAATGAGCTCCGAAGTACGAGAAGCCTCGGGTAAAGCCAAAAGCCTTGTCGGAGGCCAGAGAGACACGGGCAGGGTATCGGTCAGGATATCAAACGATACGAAAGGAGTATACGAGTACAAGCTTAACGTAGGGATATCCGATCTGGAGAACGCAATAAAGAAGGTTGTAGCGTCCTACTACCGTCAGAGCTCCGAGCCTCCCGCAGTGATAATACAGAAAATGGTGGAACCAGGCTACACCGGGGCAGCAATCAACAGTTACAGCCAGAACAGGATACTGATTGAATCAGTAGAAGGCCTTGGAAACTCCCTGGAACAGGGCATCACAACTCCAACCACCTACCTGGTGGAAAACGGCGAAGTCAAGGCCCGCAGAGAACCTGACACACAGATAAAGATAACGAGAAACCCGATGAACGGCCAGCACAGAAGAAAAAGAACGGAAGGAAGCTCAGGAATACCTGAATCAAAAGTAGTAGAGCTATCCCGAGAACTCCAGGAAAAATCCTTCAGCGCAAAGTTCGTCTACAAGAGAGGAACCTTCTACATAGTAGACGCCTTCAAAACAGAAAACCTCGGTATAGACACGACCTCGTTGAAAGGGGTAAGAGTAAGCCCCGGCCCTATAAACGGCGAAGTAGGCCGCGAAGTAACTTTCTCCGACCAGACAATGCCTCCAGAGGAATACGACAACGCTCTAATATCGAGGAAAGGAGGATTCATCTCAACAGACGCACAGAAAGCAAGAAGAGAAGGAAAACCGGCCATATTCAGCTACAGAGGCGAACTGGAGAAAGGCCAGAAACTGGAGATACCTTCAAACAGAGTTGAATCTCGCCGAGAAGAAACTTCAAACAGCTTCCTTGAAGCAGCATCCAGCGGAGAACAGAGAAAGAGAAAAACTCAATCACTATCCCGAAGCGTCACAGCCACGGAAGTACTTCCAATAGACGGAGAAGGCCGCTCAATACATCTATCACCGCCTTTCGGAGAAGGATACTCCGTAGGCTACACCGAAAGAGAAAACACGATACCCTCCGAAGGCTACCTCACCGACTACTCCCGGGTATTCGCATTCAACGGAGACGAGGCCGTAGTAGATGCCAGGAAACTACCTAGAGAAGGCCTCAAAGAAGCATTGAAGTACATCGATGCAGATCTCAAAATACTTCTCGTAGAACAGCCAGACCAGTCGATAATTCAAGAAGCCGTAAGACAGAGATTCGACGTAATAGCCTCCCAGATAGATCTCGAAAGACTTGAGAAAGCCGTAATGAGGGAGGAAAAACGGTTCATCCTGGATAAACTAACCGATTGAAAAGAATTTCTCATCCAAAACATCTACATGACACAGGAAAAACGGTCACAGTGGAACTACGAATCAGTGGAAGAAATCCTTGAAGACATAGAGGACAAGGGCTACGAAAAAATCGGGCTCCAAGGCCCTGACGGCATCAAACCCCAGATAATAGACTACGCCGAACAACTGGAGGAAAAAGGCTACGACACCGTAATCATAGGAGCATCATCCTTCGGAGCATGCGGAATAGCCGATGAAAAAGCCGAGAGAATGGATGCCGACGCACTAATTCATATAGGCCATACCCGGTTCCTGCATCCGGAAGGCCAGGACATGGACGACCTCAACGTCTACTATCTCCCGTACCGAGAGGACAGGGACCTCATGAGTGTTCTTGAAGAGCACTACGATGAGATAGAGGAAGAAACCCTGGGCCTTGTAGGAGTCACGCAGTACATGGATCGCGCCGAAGAAGCCCGGGAATTCCTCGAAGAAAAAGGATACGAGGTTGTGGAAGGTAAAACCGGTTTGAGGACTACGGAACCCGGCCAGGTCCTCGGATGCGA
>JBDGSF010000006.1:0-3146 GCA_042217675.1 Candidatus Nanohaloarchaea archaeon
CAGACAGCTCAGGGAACACTGGCAGCAGCTCCGTTTCTTACTCGGTGAAGGCCTTCGAGTTCACTTCGAAAAACAGCAAGAGCCATGTGTACGAGACAAAAGATGCTTACTTCGATACTGCGTTCACTGCAGGAAACATGGTGGAAAACATAACCTACAAACTGTACTGGAACGGAGCAAAAGTAAACCAGAACACTTTGACAGGGAATAACGGAGTGAACAGCTACTCAGAAACGCTGTACCACACGATCCCCTTATTCGGAACGAATAACACGGCCGTAAACTGGAATTACAAAGCAGAAATAGAATACAACAAGATCTCAGGCAGTAAGGCCTCAAAAAACTTTAGTACATCTAATTCAAGTCAGAATGTTTGGTGGAGCTACTACATAAAAAATGCGGATACTGATCCCAGCAACGGCAATTACATCGAAACAGAGAACCTGAAGTACGATGTAAAGCTGCATACAGAGACGAAGAAAGCAGACATCACCGGGACAACAACTTATCACCGGAACGGAAAAACCGCCTCGATGAAAAAACAGGTAATTGAAACTGATTACACGACGCTGAGAGGAGTGGTAGACGTAGGGAAAGCAGACAAGTTCAACCACAGCCAGTTCAACGCCTCAAGCCAGATAGATATTTCTTTCAATGGCAAGACACGGACCTTGACCACGGCAAAAGACACTGTAGATGTCTACAGGATAATGATTACGGACGGTTCTACCAGCTTGAACACTGCGAAGTCTCTGGTTTTCGATGTCAACTACGAGGAGGAAGGATACGATGCAGCCACAAAGCTTACAATGGATCTTTCCGTCTGGAAGAACAGGAACGAGCTTATCAGGCGTTTCCAGTTCCAGGAGAATGCCTCACAGACCCACAGTTTCTACATCTATCCTTCATGGGCTAAATACAAGATCAGAACGCTACCCTACCCCAATCAAAGACAGTTCGACCTGATACAGTACTTCAACAACCAGAAAGACTACATCAGAAGAAGCTATTTCTTCCCGACCACACAGACCATCAGCAACACAACCATGACAGTACCTTTGAAAACTTTGAACCGTTCAGAGGCCACGAAAATCGATTTCACAGTGTCCAACAGCGAAGGAGACCCGGCAGTCAACACTTACTGCCGTGTGGACAGGAAATTCAGCGGAGGAGGTTTTCAGACAGTTTTCATAATAAAAACCGGGAGCGAAGGGAGAAGCCAGAGCTTCGCAGAAACCAACGAGATATACTACGGATTCACATGCTACAAAAACGGAGAAGTAGTTGACAGGTTCCCCGCACAGATCATGCAGGATCCTATGAGACTTCAGCTCGGAGGAGCAGACGTACCGACCACACTAGATTACTACCAGAAATTCGATGCCAGCTGCACCTACAACGAAACACAGATCTCCTGCAGCTATCAGAGTCAGACAGAAAAACTGGAGCAGGCAGTTTTGACCGTTGAAAGACTGGAAGTGATGAAAGACATCAAGGTATGCGAGAAAACCAGTCCTACAGTTACAGGAAAACTTACCTGCAAAGGCCTTAACACATCAGCAAACAGGTACGAATACAGAGTTGTCGGAGAATATCCTGGAGCTGATACGCAGGGAACATCAGGCTTCATGGGTGAGCAGCCGAAGCCGATACCTGCGGCAGGCCTGTTCATGTCGGCGATAATCTTCATGATAACTACGGCGGCCTCAGCTTTCGACCTCCGTATAGGGATAGGAGTAGGCACGTTAACCATTCTCCTGCTTTCAGGCATTAACTGGCTTGTCCTCACACCGAGCCAGACAGCAACGCTTATAGCGGTGGCGGTAATCGCCGGGGTGGCAGTAAGCCGATGAAACTGAGGATGGTAGTGATCTCCGCACTCCTGCTCGCATCCATGAGCATAGGCCTTACCAGCTTCATCTCCACAGGCCTCACAGAGTACGGAGTGCAGAACAACGTTGACACATCCAACATGCAAAAGCTGCAGAAGATAGAGAACGCCACAAGCATGACGCAGAAAGCAAAGCGGAGAGCGGCGAACGTGGAAAGCAAAAGCAACTACTTCAACCTTCCAGGCGTCATAAAAACCGCTAAACTTACATTTGACGCTGTAGGCCTCTGGAACGTCTTCATAAACATCATTGTCAAAATCGTAGGACTTAACCACGCACCGGCCAACTGGCCTGTCCTGTTCGCAACAGGCAGCCTTGGAGTCTCGGTAGCGTACATCTTCGTCAAGAGGTTCTTCTGATGGCAGGAAATTTCACATACTGGCACCAACTTCCGAACACCACAAGCATCGGAGAAACACTTGTAGGAGCGCCTATGCAGTACACAGGAAACCAGTTCGTCAACCTGTTTCTGATAGGTTTCTTCGCAATCCTCACAATCGGAGCTGTCCAGTACAACTTCCAGGTCAAGAAAGCAGTGGTGTACAGCAGCTTCTCCACGTTCATCCTGTCCTTCCTGTTCAGCCTGGCAGGATACGCAGGAGGAAACCAGTTGATCACCGCGGCAGTCGTCTTCATGGCGGTAACAGCCTACAACGTGATGGAGGGAAGAATAAAATGAGCGCAGAACAAGGCCTTATAGTCGGCCTCGGGATCATAGCATACCTGACATGGAACCTGGCGGAAAACTTCAAAGAAATCAGGGACCAGATGCACAAATCTCTGCTGGCTCTTTCCACGTTCTTCATCCTGGGCATGGAGTACACAGCACGGGGAATCGCCCAGTCCGCAGGCTACAACGCAGCAGAAACAGCTTACACGTTCAGCCTGGTCATAACCACTCTCTTACTGTTAGGAATGATCTACAAAATCTACAAACAGGTTAAAGAAGAAGCACAGAGCGGATCCATGGAGGGCCTGACATGAGCGACGAATACTTCGACGACGAAATCAGGCCTCGGATAGATGGAGACCTCGCAGAAGAGATAATCGAAGACGAGGACAAAAGCTTCCGCGAAAACCTGAAAGAAAAACTGGGTTTAAACAATGAGTAAAATACAGAGCGTGTTGATGCTGGGAGTCTTGGTAGTCTTGACAGCTGTAGGCTTCACAGCCTTCGCACAGAACGCAACAGGTACAGCACTTGAAATCTTCAAACTTGGAAAACAGTCCACTAAAATCATGGCAGCACTATTC
>JBDGSF010000060.1:0-4847 GCA_042217675.1 Candidatus Nanohaloarchaea archaeon
TTTCTTTACTGCTTCTCTGTATCCAAGTGGTTTATGTTCTGATTTGAGGCCTTTTTTGACGGTTAGGTCGTGTTTCAGGCTTTCCATCAGCGAATGCGCAAGGTTCGGGTCTATGTCTGTGTAGTATCGGGTGCAGTAGGAGTACATTTTGACCGGTAGGTTAGGGCCTCGGATTATCTGTGTTGAGGTGTCAAGTTCTTCTGCCATTATCTCCATCATTTCTCTGTATTTGAGGATGTCTTTACCGCCTATATCGTATGTTTCTCCTGCTGTATCCTCTCTTTCAGCTGCTTCAACAAGGTAGTGGATGGCGTCTTCCAGGTATATTGGCTGGGAAAGAGAGTTTATTGATTCGGGAAAGAGAATGACTGGGAGTTTCTTGACGGTCTGATACATAAGCTGGAAGGATACGCTTTCCTTCCCCAGGACTATTGATGCACGAAGTTCTGTAAGTTCTGGCTCTTTCGATGCAAGTACTTCGCCAACCTTTCTACGGCTCTCCAGGTGCCGTGAAGGCCTGTCAACTGGCTGTATACCGGAAAGGTATATTATTCGGTCAACGTTTTCCTCGTCGCAGGCCTCGACAAAACTTTCAGCGGCCTCCACCTCTTTTTCCTGGAAGATTCTGTTTCCTGTCAGGCTGTGCGCCAGATAGTACGCTATATCGACGTCTTCAAGTTCCTGCCTGTAGTCTTCAGGGTTTCTCAGGTCTGCTACAGCTTTTTTATCGGCCTCGCCCTCGTATCGGTGTCTTCCAAGTGTCCTGATCTCGTGTTCTTCCAGAAGCTCTGGAACCAGATTTCTTCCGATAAAGCCTGAGGCACCTGCTACAAGTATCTTCATTCTCCCAACGAAAGAATACATCTCAAAGGTTTTATCAGTGTCTCTAAGGCCTGGCAGAACTCTCTAGAAAAACTGCTGGCGGTTAATCTGTGATTGCGTTAATGAGTTCCGGGAGGTCTTCTTCAGCGTTGAACCTGTCTTCAATGTTATTCATTGACTTCATTGTTATCGGGCCTGGAATGGAGGAATCTTTCTCAGGTCTTGAGGCTGTCTCCATCGCGTTGTAGAAGGCTTTCTGATAGCTCTCTACTAGTTCATCTACTCTGCTTGTTAGTGATTCCACGCTTTCACTGGCGTTGAGCTTGCGGTAACTGTTGACGCCTTCAAGGTATTCACGGGCCTCCTCAAGATTCTCCAGTATTTCCTCGTTGACCTCCAGTTTCTCCGAAAGCTTCCGGGTCTCATCCAGAAGCTGCCTCTTGGAGATGCTTCTCTCAGTATCGCTGTAAAACATTTCAAGGTATGTATCGTAGGTTGCGGTTTCGTGTTCAAGATCTGTTTTAGCAAGATCCGCCCGCTCCGTCAACCGGTATACCTCTCTAAGGTTCACCTTTACCAGTTTCCGCTCCCTGACTTAAATAATTGTCCGGGACCACAACATTGAGTATTTCAATTTAATGGTTAAATTGCTGTTGTGAGGTAACAAGTCAATGAGTGCTAATGAGAATTCCCTATATGAGGCCTTGGTGCTTGAAGATGACGAGCCCCAGCGAGAACTTTCGAAGGATATGCTTGAGATGAAGGCAGGTGTAGAGGTTGAAACCGCTGAATCCGTTGATCAAGTAGGAAGCTTTGATTACGACCTTGTTATCACGGATTACTCGGGAGTAGATGTTGAAGCAGTTTATGAAAAAGCTGACAACCTGATTGTCTTCTCGGGGTATCCTGAGGACTCCGTTGATGTTCCGGAAGAAGCTGAATACGTACAGAAAGGCCCGGGGTACGATGAACTTGCCAGGGAAGTAGAGCAGCAACTGCCTTGAGTTGAAAGAACTTAATTGAGGAATTTACACAATAGTTTCCCATGGAGTACCTGGCAATACTGGTATTATTGTTGATTTCTGCGCTGGCAATAGAGTACAAGTACAACATCCACCTCTACGATTCAAGGAAGGAACGTGTAACAGTTACCCTTTTCTTCTTCGTTGTAGGGGTTTTATGGGACAGTTTTGCAATAATGCGGGGTCACTGGGAGTTCGGAACTCAAGGCCTTACAGGAATCAAGATCGGGGTCATGCCTCTTGAAGAGTACCTGTTCATCCTGATAGTGCCTTTCTGGATAATGACCGTCTACAAGCTCCTGGATAGAAAGCTCTAGCTTGTTCCCTGGTCAGCGAGAAACAGGGCCGGTAAGAAGACTGTAGAGGCCTTTTAATAAAACAGATAGATCAAAGTATTCACCTCTACGGCCGGACTTCTGGTTTATAACATTCCCGGCAGAAGATATACTTTATGGACAGAGAAAAAACCGTTACAGGCCTGAAAGTTCTCGCGGTTTTATCCGGTTTACTTGTGGTACCGCCTCTGATCCAGCATCTCTACAATGTCAACGCAGTCAAGATAACCTTCGGCATTATAATCCTGTACTACCTCTTCAACAGGTTCTACCTGAAGAAACAGGACAGTATTTGAAACTTTTGCAACCAACTATTTTCCGTACCGCGGCCATAGTGTAGTCTGGCCAATCATCACACCCTCTCGAGGTGTAGACCCGGGTTCAAATCCCGGTGGCCGCAAACTGGTTACCGCATGAACCAGGGTTCATTCTTTGAGCAGCCAACTACTTAGTCTGCGGCGCCCAGTTTATATGCAATAAGCCATATTTGAATGGTCTCCAGTTATTTCGGTAAATTCAAAATAGATTATGTTAAATCTTCCCTATGGAGTTCTCAAATGATATCCCTGTAGAGGAGGCCTTGAAGCTTAGAAAGCGAAACCGGTTGTTCTGGAAGAACGTGTTCAGCCCGGTCGGTTACAGAAAACTAAAAGATCAGATAGATGAACTGAAGGTCCAGGTTGAAGGGGCAGAACCTGAGAACAGGATTGAAGAAATCGTACTTGAAGACATGAGGAACTTCTCCAGAGCAAGTGAAGACCTTGCAGATTACGCTTCAGGAAGAGGTGATATCCCTACACCAGAGGCCGTTGACAGTATCTACGGAGAGAGAACCTTTGACCGTTTGAAAAATGATCTGGAAAACTATGACTGGGACTCCGCGTATAGATCCCAGGAACTGGAGATCGAGAGAAAAACTGTCGACCCAAGAAGGTTCCGGGAAAGACTTGAGAAAGAACTCCAGAAAGTATCCTCAACAATCGAGGAATACGCTAGAAGCGAAGGCCTTGTACCTGAAGGCCTTGAAATGAATATCGTGCCGATTCCCTCTTCCAGGAAGCAGAGAGCCTTCTACAACTCGGAGCAGAAAGAAGTCAACATCGGGCTGGACTACTTCAGAGTCGTTAAAAATGATGGAGGACTGCAGATCGAGGCTACTGAGGCAATCTACGCTCTCTTCCACGAGTTTGTAGGGCATGCAGCCCATCACCACAACTCTTTGAAACTGGAATACCCTGAGTTCACCAGCAGGCCTGCTGAAAACTTCTCCGCATCCGCACACGCAGAAGCAGTAGGAATTATGGCTAACAGGAACGCAGAAAGATTTATCGAGAAGAAGATGAACGAGTTGAACGTTACGGAGCGCGGTTTCGAGATAAAGAAGACCAAGCTAGATGTTAAGGGTAACGCAGGCAAGATACTTAACGCGTACTACCGTGAGATGGAGGCCCGTGGAGAAATAGAATCCGCAGAGGAAAAACTGTCTCAGTTAGCAAATCAAAAATGGGCCAGAAATGCCGTAGAAAACTGGAACGACTCCTACAAGTACGCGTTGAAGGAGACAACATATACTGCTGGAGAAAATCTATTGGAGAAGATAGATGTAGAGGATTACCAGGCCTTAACCACAGGCCTCTGGACTCCTGAAACACTTCCAAAATACCTGGATTACAGAGAGGAAAAATGATCAGATGTCTTCTCTAAACCCGTCAGGGAAACTTTTTTGGTCTAGATTAGATCAATTAGCCTCTGTGAAGTATTTCGGAAAGCTTTTCACAGGCCTATTCTTCCTGCTTCTTCTGTCTTCCACAGTTACAGCAGATTACGATGTATTGCAGCCCCGCGAAGTAGTTGAGGGAAAATGTAACGATGCTAACACGACAGTCGTTAATGCTCCATCTAAGGTCTATCTAAATGGCGAGCAAGTAGAAACTGTAAACTGCTCTTCCCTGGGAAAATATGAGTTTGGCCAGGTCTCTGAAAATCCTTGGAGCAACTACCTGTCGCTACAAGAATTCATGTTAAAGGGAGTTATACCGTCCCTAGCCATCCTACTATTCTCTCTAGAAACACTTAGAAGAACTGACGGCCTGGAGGATAGACAACTTAATCTTTCGCTCAAAGCCCTCGCAGTAACTTCTATTCTTGCCCTGACATACCTGTTCCTGGATCTTACGACGTGGAGCTTTATGACCAACCCCGGACTTATCAGCCAGATTATAGCTGCTGTAGCACTGATTTCTCCACTTGCAGTAGGTTCGATATCGCCGCTTTGGATCACCTATAGAGAAGATGAAAGAAGGGCCGGCTTGAAAAAGGCATCTATCCCGGTTTCAATGACGTTCTCGCTTATATGGTTGATACTGACGGCATCCCGGCTCTCACCTGCAATATTTGGAGCCACAGCATAACTAAAGAAGGCCTCATCCCAAGCAGAAATCAAAAGCAGAGGGCGGGCTGAAGAGCAGATCACAGTCAAGAAAAAGACTGTTCAAACCCTGTCAACAGGGAGTCTTCCAAGCCCGGCCCGCCCTGCATTATCAGCAGGACTATTGGATAAGGCCTGGATTTACCAGGCCGTATATTAATTACCTCTCAAGTATTAATAACCCGGATGTTCTTCAAATAGAAATTCCACCAACATTCTCCTAACGGCATACAAGCCTAT
>JBDGSF010000061.1:0-4421 GCA_042217675.1 Candidatus Nanohaloarchaea archaeon
ACTTCCTCCAATCCAGCTTTTAAACATCGCGGACTATCTTCTAAATCATGACTGAGGACAAAAGCAAGGAAGACGAATGGGCGGAAGAGGTAATGTCCCGTAATATAGAAGGCCTTAGGCAGCTAGCAGAGGAGAAATCTGCTGAAGAAATGCGGAAAGGCAGAATGTACAGGAAACTGAGAGAGGCCTACAGAAAGATTTTTTCAAGTGGAGAGGAAGAGAAGGTATCGACTATCGAGCTCTAACGTCTCTTAACGGCTCCTTGATTAAATTCAAAATATATCTGTACAGGTCGTCTTCATCCTTCTCCTTGACTGCTACTTCCTGCAGTATTCCCCGAAACTCGGCTGTAAGGTCGGGGTAAACTGCCTGAGAAAACCTGTTCCGGGCCTGTGCCTTGATCAAAAACATTACACCAGCTAGATACGCTGTCCGCTTGTTTCCCTCACCGAAGGCCTGTGACTCCGCTAGCTCTTTCATAAGAACAGCTGTAAGATAGATAGGGTCTCCTTCACTTTCTCTGCATTGATGCGGTAACGTATACTCGATCAGGTTCTCTACGAAGCCTTCTCCTGAAGGCCTTAGCTGGTGATAGTCCTCTTCTCTTGCTACCTCGAATGCATCCATCTCTCCAACAGGGACGCCGTTGACATGCTCCAGTTCTGCATCATCCTCGATCTCTGGGCTCTGCGTGACCAGTGCGTTAAGACCTTTCACAAGCTCTAGACTAAGCATATGCTCTACCTCACCGCAGTCGATTTTCAAGGCCATAATACTTCTTTTCTATTTGAAAGATAAAAACAGGTTGAATGAAAACCCCGATAAAAATTTCTCACCTAAAAATCTCTACAGAGGAGGAGAGACCAATTTCTGATAAACTCCGTATAATGCATTTCGGCGACACACATCTAGGGAGGAAACAGCCTTCAAGGATAGCCGAGAAACGTGTGGAGTCCACTCTTCAGGCATTTAACTTTTTAATTGAGAAAGCTGTGGATGAAGACGTAGATCTGGTGATTCACGCGGGAGACGTATTTGATACAGTCTATCCATGGCACACTGTTATAGAAGAGACCCGTGAGATACTGAAGAAGCTGGAAGAAGCGGAGATACCGATTTATATGATCAGAGGCAATCACGACAGAAGTTACGGTCGTGGAAGAGAGCTTAAAGGCCTTGCCATTGAACACCTGGAAAATGATTATGTAAATCTTGTTGATCCGGAGCCTGAGGAGTTTGGAGAACCTGCACTTCAGGTTGGAGGTGTCAGCATCTATTGTCTGGGTTATTATTCAAGTAAGACAAAGGAGATTCTTGAAGGTTTTCAACCTGAAGGAGAGACCAGTATCCTGGTTATGCATGATTTCGTTGAGGGAATAACCAGGACTTACTCCGGTGAGAATGTTGAAGCCGGGAAACTAGCAAGCAAAGACCTTGACTACGTGGCGATAGGTCATGATCATCAGCCGAACACATGGGAAGAAGTTAACGGCACGGTGTTCTCAGCTACCGGAGGAACTGTAGACTACGATTTTAACTCCACAGAGTTCGGCAAACACTACAATATTATCGAGGCCGGGCCTGAAGGAGTAGAACTTGAGAAAACAGGCGAAATACCTCAGACCCTGGAACTGAGGAAAATCCGGGTCCCTGTAGAGGAGGCTCGTGTCCAGCCAACGGTCGAAAGAGTCAAACAACTGGAAGGAGACCAAGTAGCGGTTAAGATCATGGTGAAAGGGGAAACCGAGAAAGAGCCAGGCGAGATACCGGTGCAGGAAATCGAGGCCCAAGTAGAAGAACTGGAAAACGTGGAGATGACGGAAGTAGTGCTCGATCTCAAGGTCAAAGGATACACAGATACAGACCTGGTAGAGGCCTTCAACGTCAACGATTTCCTGGAGGAGGAGCTTGAAGATAACTCTGAAGAGTTCAAGAAACTTCATCGAAAAACCTCCAGTATGCTGGCTGACGATGAAAACCTGACTTCCTCAGGCATCAATCTACGGAAGGAAGCCCGTGAAAAACTCAGGGAGGAAGTCGAGAAAGAGATCTTCGGTGAGGACAAGTGAAGCTGGAGAAACTGGAGCTTGAAAACTTCAGAAAACTGAAAAACACTGAGATAGAGTTTACAGAAGGCCTGAACCTGATCGAAGGTTCAAACAACGCAGGTAAGTCATCTCTGCTTTATGCCATCTATTTCTCACTGACTGGTGAGGCATTCAACTTTCGAAGCCCGAAGGAATACATCAATTTTAATGAGTCCAGTATGAAGGCCCGTCTGGAGTTTTCTGTGAACGGTGAAAGTTTCTACATTATTTCAGAGTACTCAGAGGAGGGTAGAGGGAATTACGAAGTTGGATCTCTGGGTGACGGCAGAGAAGAAGTCATGGAATCCAGGGAAAACGGTGCAAAAGTCAATGATGTTAGAAAACAGGTATTCCAGTTAACAGGCCTTGACTCCAAAAAACTGGAGAACGTGAACTATGCAGCTCAGCAGAAATTTGTGGATAAGATTGAAGGAGGAAGAAAGCAGCAGGAAGCCATGGATTACATATTCGATATTAAAACGGTTGAAGTGCTTTCGAACGCTGTCTCAGAGGTATTATCCAGTAAAGAACAGGAAATCCAGGAGCTAGAAGATAAAAAAGAGAGAAAAAAAGATATTGAAGAACAGAGAGATAAAAAGAAGGAGAAAATTGAGGAAAAGAAGGCCTCACTGGAAGATTTAGAGGATGAACTCGTAGAAAAAAGAGAGGAACTCGAGGAAGCGATAGAGAAGAAGGAGAAGCTACAGGATAAATACCAGGACCTGAGAAAGGCGTCCAAGATCGAGAGCGAGATCGAGAAGCAGCAGGAAGTCGTTGAGTCCCTAGAAGAAGATATCAAAGAGATAAAACAGCGTTACAACGTTGGAATCGCCGAGAGAAAGGCCGAACTTAAGGAAGAACTGGAAGAAGTAAATGAAAAATTTGAGTCAGTCCGGGAAGAAGCCGAAGAAATAGATGAGGCCCGCAGAAAGCTTGAGAAAAAGGAAATAAAGATAGATAACCTGCAGGAAAAAATAGATGGGAAAAAGGAGGAGATAGATGAAGCACAGGAAAGTATTGAGAGGCTTGAGGAGCAGAAAGAGAACCTTCAGACCGCGCTAGAAGGTATAAAAGGCGATAAATCTCTTGAGGAAGTTGAAGAAGAGTTGAAGGAGCTGCGTGAGAGACGAAGCGAGAAGAAGGCCAGGCTTGAAGACCTAGAGAAAACACATGACAAAGGGAAATGCGAGGTCTGCGGCCGTGAAGTAGAGAACCTGGACGAGTACCACCAGAGAATAGAAAATACGAGTGAAGAACTAGCTCGTATCGAGAAAGAGATCGATGAGAAAAAGGAGAGAGTGAAGAAGCTTGAAAGACTTTCTACCAAGGAAGACAAACTTGAAGAACTGAAGAATAGGGTTAAAGAAGTAGAAAACAAGAAAAAAGAACTTTCAAACCAGCTTAAAGAAGTTGAGAACGAAAAAGAACTCATTGAGGAAGGCCTTCAAGAGCGTGACCTGGATTCTGTAGAGAAGAAAAAGGAAAAGCTACGTAAACGTATGAATGACCTGAAAAAGGATATAAATAGCTTGGAGTCGGATGAGAAAGAACTTGAGAAAAAGAAAGAGAAACTTCAGGCTCGTAGAGATAAACTGGAGAATCTTAAGTCCAAAATCAAAGACCTGGAAGTAGAGTATGAAGAACTTGGTTCAAGGCTGAAAGAGGTTGAGAAAGCTAAAGACGAGGCCCTCTCCGCCTACAACTCTCTAAAGTCCAAGGTAGAGGAAATGGAGAAAAGACGCAAAGAGAAAGCTCAGGCAGTGGAGAAAGATCAGAAGAGGTTGAAGGAGGTCAACGACCGCTTAGAGAAGATTCAAGAAGAAGTAGAGAGACTGGAGAATTTACAGGAAAGAATTAAAGAGGTACGGGAGGCCTCTGAGAAGTACTCTTTGACCGAGTCAAAAATGCGTGAGGAAAACATCAGAAAACTGGAGAGAAAAATCTACCGATGGTACCAGGAACTAGCCGCAGAACCAGAATTCAGCTATCTAACAGTTGATAGAGAAGACTACCGCCTGAAAGGAGTCCCTCAGAACGCTGACAGAGAATACTCGATCAGCAACTACCAGGGAGGAGGCCAGAGAACACTAACAGCCTTGGCATACCAACTGGCGCTCGCAGAATTAACAGGTACAGACTTCCTGATGATCGACGAGCCGACAGACGCGACCGACTCCAGAAACAGGGAAAACCTGCTTGAAATGATACAGAACGCCGTCAATCAGTTCAATCAGATTCTGCTGATAACACATCACGGAATAGGAAGAGAAAAAGCCGACAACATCATCAAGGTAGAGAAGGAAGAAGGAAACAGCAGACTCAGAAATAGATGAA
>JBDGSF010000062.1:0-5351 GCA_042217675.1 Candidatus Nanohaloarchaea archaeon
GAGCTTCGTTGGTGAAGCAAGCCGGTGACCCGGGTTCAAATCCCGGACGCCGCATCATAATCGACTTTTCGGCTGCGTAACGGAGTAACCCGGGTTCATAAACCGGGTTTCCAACCATGACCAACATGCAAAACGCAGCACAAGAAGACCTATCTCTTGATTCCGGTTCAAATCTGGGCCTTGACATAATTCAAATATCTTTCTCCATAGTGACGGCGTAGTCTTCCAGGCCCGTGGAGCGGTAGAAATCCCTCCGACATCATTCTGAGCCGTGACTTCTACCTGGAGGCGGTCCGCTCCGTGTTGTTCTGTGTAGTGTTCATTTTTTTGGGGAAGTCGCTGCTAGTATCCTGTCCGGATGGCCGGGACTTCCTATGGCATGAAGTCTAGATGAGGGAGCCCAAGCCTTCGAGCAGGCCTTTGATGATAGACATTATTCCTCCGGGCGAATTATCGCTGGCTGGGCCGCTCCCTTCTGTCGTCTGTCCCTGTTCTTCTCTCTTGGTGAGCTCGTACTGGATCTCGTCGTTGACGTGTCTCAGTGCCGGAAGCCCGCTTTTCTCGTATCCGTTTTTCGAGCTGTCGATCGTCATCCATACATCCTGAAAGTCAAGGTCTTCCATGTGTTCCCTGGCGGAACCTCCTACTGCCTGTGTTTCTGTCACTGGCTCCGGTACGCCTTTTTCCCCTGCTGTCCTGTTGACGTAGTATACATCGGATAGGTGTTCTTCACCTAGTTTCGAGGTGTTGCCTCCGTGGATCATGCCGGATTTGGCCTCCCTGTACTTGAAGTCGTCTGGCGCATCTATCCGGGCCGCGCTGTAGCTGTCAGTTATCGAGAAGTTCTCCGGGCTCTGTGACACCCGGTCAGTGTCAAAGTAGTCGCCGCCCGTCACTGTCAGGCTCAGGTCGTTGTCAGGATTGATTCGTTCTGAGCTCGGTCCGCCTGTCAGCCCTCCTACGCGGATGTTGCCAGTTAGATTAGCTACTGTATAGGAATTCTCTATCTTCCCGAAGTTCGTGCCGGCTATCCCTCCAAGGTCTTTGCTTCCGTTGATTTTTCCGCCAGTCATGGTTTCCTGTATCTTTCCGGTGTTCCTTCCCGCGATTCCCCCGACCTTGGTCGAGTTCGGTATCCTGATACGGGCTGTCGATACCGATCTCCTGATCTCACCGGTGTTCAGTCCGGCTATTCCGCCTATCTCCTCCGGGTGGTACGTATCAGTTTTCAGCCAGTCGTATATGTAGGATTTCGATTTTATGGTTCCAGAGGCGTAGACGTTCTGGATAGTTCCGTGGTTTTCCCCCGCCACGATCCCGAGTTTCCTGAAGCCGCCGATCCTGGCACCTACAATTCTCAGATTCTTCACCGTGCCTTCTTCCCCGATGTAGCCGAAGATCCCGATCGATCTGTTCGGCTGGTCGTAACTTCCCTTGCCCGCCGTCCAGCGGTCGATTGTCAGGCCCTTGACCGTGTGATTGTTGCCTTCAAGGACGCCGTTAAACCTCTTCTCCGGGATGCCTTTCCCCAGGTAGATCTTGTCGTCATCTACGTTCCCTCCTATCGGATCAAATCCTTTCCCCGAGTTCCACGTGACAGTGCCTGTACAGTCTATATCAGAGGTCACCTCGTAATAGTGGTCCTCCGTGTTCTCGGTTATGACCTCTCCTGTCGGGTTTCCGACCTCATTGACCTTCAGGTAGTAAGTATCCAGACCCTGGTCCACCTGTTGAAGGTCCCTACAGGAGTCGATTCTGTAAGGCTGTGATTCGGTTCCCTCTCCGGGCAGGCCGGTGGAGAACGATACTAGTAACGTTGTGACAAGCGATATCGCGATTGTTTTCGTTATCCTACTTCCTGAAGGTCTCGAAAGAGGTTCTGATTCCATGGGGGCCGCTTATTCTGGAAACTGTTTATACTTTTTTCCAGAAATCCGATACACTTCAACCCGATAATAACCACGGTTATGACCTCCATCCTTTCTATCGGTTACGCTCAGCGCGGCACGCAAGGCATGGTTCAGAAGAACCATGCATTATGTTGATCGAAACACTGAACTCTCTGAGTGCAGTTCGGCGGGGTGGTGTACTGGATCGAACTTTGCAACCTCAAGGTTGCTGGTTGGAGAAGACATTTGTCTTTTAATTCCGAAAGTTCGATCATCATAGAAAATCGTTAAAAACATTTTTTGTGAAGACCGGAACGAAGTGGCGGGATGGTGTAGTGGACTATCATTGGCAGTTTGGGAACCTCAAGGTTCTCGAGCACTCAGCGAGAGAAACGAGGAACGAGAAAACTGCAATGCAGTTTTCGAACCAAGATACGGCCAGATTCCGGTTCAGATCCAGGATATGCCAAAATTTCTTTGCAGAAATTTGTGTAGGTCAAGGAAACTTCTCAGAGGTTTTCGGACTGCCAATTGCATATCTCCACATTTGCTAGGGATGTCGAAACTGTTCTTATGTATTTCAAGCTCTTGCTCTGATTCCCTGACTATCTCTAAAGGAATTGACCAATATCCCTATCAGAATAAAAAATAATACGATGAAAGTTCCTGAAGGAAGCGAAATCATCAAATTAATAGCTTGACACCCTTTCATTGCAGTCCCGTCCAACTTTGAAAGTATAGAGCAACCTGCATAACCGATTACAGTTAGCGATATTATGCCTATTATTGAAGCCAAAAGAAAGTTCTTGAGGTCTTCAACATCATAATTGGCATTATTCATAGAGATTTATTCCAGAATTATTGCTGTAAATTTGATGTACAAAGATAAGTTATGAATATTGCAGAAGCAGATTTTAGTCAAGCGTTGAAGGTTCTCGTTACCCTCACGATGTTCGCTATTGTATTTGCCTTTGTTTTGAATCTGCCAATTGTAGGAAATTCCCCCTTCTTTCAGGCTTGGAAAAAGCAATTGAAACAGTTTTCACACTTCTGATTGCATTATTGCCTTGAATAATCCCTGAATTTCCTAAAGAATTGTTTAGGACTAATTTCAGAACTTGTATCCTTGTTTCTACTAAAATTATTAAGGTGTTTGAAAAGTTACCGGATTCCGCGGCATGGTGCTCGTTTCTTCTTAAAGACGCGAGTTAGAATATCGGTACGCGGAGGGAGAGGGGGAGAATTATGTCGAGACTTGTACAACAGCTGCCACAACTGGAAACTGGAATCAACCTGCTGGAGTCGCAGGAGCGGACAAGTTTCCATCGGCTGGCATTGAATCATCTGATGGCGAATCCGGGTGAGGCGTACTGGGTGGATGCCAGGAATAACTCGTCGACCTATATCTTGAATCAGATGGCTCCGGAGCCGGAAGTACTGGACAGGTTGAGGATCGCCAGGGCGTTTACCACCTACCAGCACTACAGCCTGGTTGAAGAATTAATTATTCAACTGGACGAGGAAGCGGAACTGGTATTGATGCCGTTCCTGACCTCGCTCTACGAGGACGACGAAGTTAACCAGGCCGAGGCGATGGAGTTGCTGGAGAGGGTGGTCGAGCTTCTTCGGGAGCAGGTGGGGGAACATGGCTTGACTGTTCTGGTGTCGATGCCTGACTGCCAGAGTCAGGAGATCTACTGGACGGTAAAGCAGGCCGCCGACAATGTGATCGAGGCCGAGAGTACGGATACCGGCATCAGTTTTGATTCGGATGGTTTCGAGTCGAAGGTTTATCCTGTGGATGGTGCTCTTCAGACTACCTGGGGTTACTGGAAGGATATCCTGGGTCAAAACCGTACTGTTGAGGAAAGGTTCCGTGAGAGGGTGGAGATGGTTGGGACGTACTAATCCTACCTTCCGGAACTACCTGGAGGACTTCAAAGTTCAGTGGTCTGAGTTCAGGAAAGCGTTGAGGAAGGAGGATCAGGAGGCGCTGGATCGGATCTTTGTAAAGGCGGACAGCCATGCCCACGCCGCATCCTACATGAACTCGTCGAACCCTGTACTTCCCATCCTGTTCTCGATACTGATCGAGCAGGAGAAAGAGATCCAGGAATTACGTGAGCGAGTTGAATAATTAATTATTCAATAGATTACAGTTTCGGAATGGGGAAATGTGCAGTTCTCTCTGCTAAGGGTAACTTGATAATTTTTTGATCCGGTTAGAAGTTTGTGGGGGAGGGGAACTAGAATTCTAGTTGATTATGTTGTTAATGATAGCGAAGTGAAGAGATTCCGAGAAGATATGGAAGATATCAGCGTGCCAATTTTCAAGAATAAGTTTGGGGACCTGAGTAAGAGAGAGTTCAAAATTCAGCAGAAGGCGTCAGAAATTAGAAAAAAGTATGAAGCGAGAGCAACTTTTGCTGATTCTTGGTGGGCTAGGATTTCTGACGCAGTATTTTTTGGTTATCGGCCTACTATGAAGATAGCAGGGGTTGGAGTTCTTTTTATCATATATCTGTTTATTCGGCTCGTAAGTATTAATTCAAAGATGTCAGCCAAAATAGTTGAGAAAGCACAGTTTGAGAGGAAAGTATCTGATGAATGGAGGAACCAGTTTAGAGCGTCGTGGAATTCCTCTATGCGTCATCAAAGGTTCCTGGCTGGCGTTGCAACTATGTCGGTGCTATCGAGGATTTCTGATTACTATTATACTCTGGGATTGTTCGTCTATGAGAAAATGATTCCTGAATATATCGATACGGGTGAAATCAAATGGAGAAAGGCACCGAAATATGTAGCTGAATACTCGCCGGGCAACTAAACAGGGCCGTACAGTAAACTTACCAATTTTACTCCCGAAATTACTGATATGAATCTGTTGAGAGTACTAAACATACCCGATATTATCGATAAGCTATGGGAGAAATGGTATCGAAGACGACCGAATATAGAGACCAATTATCTTCGATCTGAGGGGGTTGATGAAGATACAGGTGAAATAGTAGGTGCGTTAAAGGTTACTTTCCAGAACCGGAGCGACAGAAAATTCAAGGTTAAGCATGGCCATGTAGTTGAAGTAAATGGTGAACACATCATGATTAGCGACTCCTTCGATGAATTCGTAGTAGAACCTCACGACTTTGAGACGAGGAAATTGACGTTCAGGTACGATGGAGAGAATTTATTTACAGAGGGGAAGAATACAGGCATTATATCATATTATCTCAAGGATGAGAAAGGAGGAGGGCATAGGAAAGCAAAGGTAAAGGATGAGTATGATCCGAATACGATATAGATATTTATTCTAAGCCGGAACAACTGGAATCCTTCGGGCTCGATTAAATAGTGCTCGGATTTAGTCTCCTTCCATGTTCAAGGTTGACTTCCTCGGCGGCCAAGTACTGGAGTGGTACAAGACCGGTTCCGGTGCTGAGTACCGGAAGGTGAATGATTATC
>JBDGSF010000063.1:0-5057 GCA_042217675.1 Candidatus Nanohaloarchaea archaeon
TACCTCAGGTTTCCCGCCGGGAGGATTTAAAAGGCGCGTTGTGAGGTGGAAGTGATTATCCTTCCCGCAGGGTTCTCTTGGTCCTGCTGGGCAAGATGATTTTAACGCGGCGCACAAACTTCGTTTGTGAACTCACGGGGCCAGGCCGCCATAGAGTACATGACAGTCTTCGGGATAGCTTTGCTCCTGTCCACTCCCTTCATAATGAGGGCTCAGAGCTCTATACTGGACCTGAGGTCGGGTTCGCAGGTCGTCACGTTGCAGAACTCGCTTGATAACTTGGAGTCCTCGGTCGAGACTGTCAGTGCTGCGGGGGAACCGGCTCAGAGGACCTTCAATTTCGAGGTCCCGGAGATCGTGGCCTCGGCCCGGGTGGTGAACAACTCGGTCGTCTATACAGTGAGAACGAGGTCCGGGGAGTCCCAGCTGGTACGCGGCTTCCAGAGCAATATAACCGGCGACCTGCCTAAGCAGCCGGGGAGACACTGTGTAACGGTTTACGCCGAGGAGGAGGCGACGCGTATAGGCACCGTCGGGGGTGTAGAAAGCTGTAGATGAGAGTTTTGAAGGGGCAGAGTTCGATGGAGTTCCTGGCGTTTGTCTCCATATCGGCGCTGATGCTGGCCGCTTTCCACTCCGTCATGGTATCAAAGCAGGGCAAGGCCTACGAGTACCAGAACTCGCGTGCGGCCGGCAAGGTGGCCGAGTACGTATCCTTCCAGGCCGAGATGGGGCTTGTGCAGGGAGACGGGTACTCCCGGGTTTTCTCGATACCAGAGAGGATAGGCGGCGAGAATTACAACCTTACCCTTTACAACGGCACCACGCAGCTGCAGTGGAGCGAGAGATCGACCATAAGACCGAACCGTTACCGGGGGGAACGTATCGAGCTGCAGACCTCCGAGACCAATACTTTCAGGGTCGTGAACCGTGGGGGTGAGGTGGATATAGTTGCGCAGTAACCGGTACCTCCTTGGACAGTCGTTCATGCCGGATTTCCTCGCCAGTATGCTGGTTTTCGGGGTGATACTGTCTATTTTCGTCTCATCATGGAACACCGTGCTCTCCAACCAGACAGAGTTCGAGGGAGAGGAGCAGATGAGGTTCCGGGGGCTTCATACGACCACTTTCCTGGTGTCGACACCAGGATACCCGGTGAACTGGGAGGAGCCCTCGAAGGATGTCGCCGTTCCAGGGTTCGCGGAACCCGACCATCTCCTGCAGGAGGACAAGCTGAAGGCGTTCCGGGAGCTCAGCTACGACAGGCAACGTGAAGTGCTGCAGGCACGTAACTTCTACCTCGTAGTGCGTAACGAGTCAGGTGTCATAGAGATGAACGGCGATAAGCTCGTGTACGGCCGGGATTACAGCAATGCAAGCACTGTCGTACCTTTCACGAGGTCAGTACAGGTGAACGTATCGAACGAAATCCTCAACGCCGAGATGAGGTACATAGTATGGCGCTAGAGGAGGAAGGACGCCGGGAAGCCCGGAAGCGTTCGCGGAAGGGATTCTATTTCTCGTTCGATGCCTTTCTCGCGCTCGCGGTAATGTCTGCCTCCCTGCTGGTGGTGGCCCAGTCATCGGAGATATCGAACGATCCTTTCCGGTCGCAGACCATAACCTACCAGAAAGCCAACCTTGCAGGACAGGACGCCATGAAGCTCGCATCGCAGGAGACGTTTTACGAGTTCAACGCTAGCTTCCGGCAGGAGCTGGTCGACAGGACGGTGATGTCTTCCTCAGATCTTGACAGGACCATCCTCGACGGTATATCGCTTCTGTGGGCCGCGCGTAACTTTACCTATGCGGAAAGAGCGGCGAAAAGGTACTTCGATTCACGGATTCCCGGCGGTTACGACTACAGGCTCCAGGTAACCGAGGGAGGCTCGACCACCGAGATATACCGGACCGGGCCGACGCCGCCGAATCCCGGTTCCGTCTCGAGCATATCCAGGCTGGTCTCGGGCCACAAGATAGACCGGCCCAGCGAGGGTTTCCAGGCGAGGGCCCGGGCTACCAAGGTCAGGAAGAACCAGACACGTTCCTTCTCCGTTTCCAGCCAGGGAGGCGCCCGTTTCGGTGGCAGAGTCTACATCACGAAGGAGTTCAACATCTCTGCAGACAGGATATGGAACGCCTCGCTTTACCTTACACCTCACTACGGTTGCTCCAACAACAACTTCGAGGTGATAGAGATAAACGGCAACAAGTTCACCAATCCCGAGATAACCTGGTTCAACAGGAGCGAGAACTGCCGCCCGGAGGCCAGCTACGACTACGGTACGGGTGCGCTCGGCTACATAGATGTCACCGACAAGGTCTCCCCGGGGCAGAACAGGATGTTCATCAGGTTCCGGAACAACGGCTACAACGCCCACGTGCACCCGGGTATGAGGATGAGGGTGAAATACAGCTCCAGCGAGATCTCGCAGGTGGAGGGCGAAAAGAGAGAGGTGCGTTTCGACAACCTGCGAGTTGATGAGCACGCGGATGACAAGACGGGCCTGTTCTCTGTGAAGGGCTACGAGATACCTGAAGGTGTCGAACTCAAGAACGTTACTTTCCACCTTGAGGCCACGGGCATCGACAGGCAGTACAACGGGAGCGATATAGGCTGGTGCGAAGTCGTCCAGCCCGGCGGCGAAAGATACATCGAGAACGCGTATGATATAAGGGTGCTTCACGACGGGAAGGTGATAGACCGGGGGTACGCCCCCGTTGACGGCAGTATCTCCCGGACCTACGACCTGACCGGCGAGACGCATACCGGCACCAACCTGGTATCTGTCTACTTCAACTTCAAGAAGGACTGTGCCTGGGGTGAGGACACGATCGAGCTGGCGTCAAATGCGGGCGGCAGTGACTCGACGAGGATAGAGATCTGGTACGAGAACAGGGCAGGATCCCTCGAGTTCGGAGAGATAGAGCTCTCGCGGTCCCGGTTCTTCGGCGAGGAAGGCAACCCTGTCGAGCTGGAGAAGGAGTTCAACTACAGCGAGCTTGAATCGACCCGGATTTATGCCACGCAGCTCACCGGGAGCTCGATAAACGTCTCCACGAGACCGTCCGGCGACTCCTGGGAGACGGTCTTCTCATCCCCGGCTCTGAGAGCTGTCCCGTCGTCGCTCTACGTCGATGCGAGCAACTACGATACAGATGTCACGAACTACATCAGGATGACCGACCAGAACCCTGACAACGTGTTCCTGAGACAGTCAGGTTTCCAGTACACGATGAGCGTGCCATCGCAGGTCGGTTATTCAGGACTGTTCGAGAACAGGTCCGCGGCCATAAAAGATGCACGTGAACGGCTGGAGGATACCCTGGGACAGTTCGTGGACGCGACGGGGCTTTCGACCGATTCGCTCTCCACGGGCAACCAGCCCTACCTCTGGGGTCCGGCCTCCATAAAACTGGTGGTGTGGCGTGAATAGCACTGTCGTTCTGGACCGGAGGTCCGGGATGGTTTACACCAGTTTTGCGGTCCTGGCGTCCTCGCTTCTTCTCGTTCTTGCGATGACCCCGGTCCAGACAGCTGTAGACCTCGACTCCAGTGAGGCAGCGAGGATAGGTGAGGCCTCCTTCTTCATGGAAAGCGTACTGGATGACATGGACCGCTCCCTGGGGATAGCTACCCGGCGAGCGCTTACAGGAGCCACCAACTACGTCATAGAGACCGGGGAGCCCCTTGCCCGGCCGGGCCAGAACCTGACTTCCGCCACCGTAAACGGTACTATATCCGGCAACGAGCTTAACGCGACAGGGAACGCATCACTGTCGGTCTGGACCCGGAGAGTATCCAGCATAGCAAGAGAGTCCGGCTACCACCTCGACGTCGATGTGACGGGCTACAGCTTTAACGCCTCGGGTATCGACCTGGAATCCTCCTACTCCGTCAATGCGAGGCTAAGGGACCCGGCCACTCTGGCGACGTTCAACAGGACACGGACCGAAACCGTACCGGTATCCGCCCGTGGTCTCGAGGACACGATGCTGCTGCTGGAATCTGTGGGGAGGTACGTGAACCGTTACCAGCGCTGCAGCTTCGACGACCCGGCTGACAGGCTGTATACCGGGGCTACAAGCTCTGCGGGAACGGCGCACGGATCTGCCGTGGTCAGGCCTGCTGACGCCGCAGATGTCGATAACAGCGGGGAGAAGATCTTGGTAGCGCAGGACATCGACAACTACGCGACGGTGGACGTCAACGGTTTCGCTGGCGCGGTATCCGCGGAGCCGAACTCATCAGGCGGCTACACAACGGAATACGCATTTGATACAGGTTCTATAGCGGGGATAGAGCAGAACACCTCACTGGTGATAAACGCTGGGGACGTCTGGCGTTCCGGCTTCAGGCAGATGTTCAGGGAGGGCTGCTACGTGCCTTCGCCGAGAGGCCCGGACGTGCTTGACAGGCTGGGGAACCGGAAGGTGAGCGGGCCGGGAGAAACGGGCATCGCCACCCTGGTGGAAGTGCCGGAACTGCCGCCGGAACTCCAGAAGGAGGGCTCGGCGGTAGGCTACGTTTACTTCAACGAGACCGGTTACGGTTCCCTGAACCGGATAAGAGGTGTAAGCCAGGAGCATACCTGGTTCCGGCTGGACGATCACCACGTGGAGCTATGGGATATCGAGCCGCTGGCGTATTAAATAAAAAGAGAAAAATGGAGGGGAGTCAGCTGGCCATGTTGCCCGAGATGGTTCCTGTGGCCGATGCACCGTTTATCTCACCGGTGTCGTAGGTGACCTCGACGTCGTAGTTGTTGCAGGCCTCTGCGCTCGTGATACTGTTGAACACGTAGTTGGCCGAATCTCCGACGTTCATGACTGTGGAAGTGGTGTTCGTCTGCACCGTTCCACTGTCACTGGAGATCGCTACCGAGGTCACGTTGATCTGTTCGCTTCCCCCGTTCCTGAAAACTATCTGGAGGTTGCTGTCGGTCGGGGCGAACTGTTCTATCGTGACTGCTTCGCCAGTGAATCCAGAGGACTGCTGTGCGCACTGTCCCTGGACCGTCGCGAATATCGCTCCGCCTACGATGGCTACTACGAGA
>JBDGSF010000064.1:0-6100 GCA_042217675.1 Candidatus Nanohaloarchaea archaeon
CATGTGTACTGAGTTGAGTGTTGCCGCGGTTTCCTCTGAGTTGTACATTTCCTCCGAGGTTATCTGGGCCTCTGCTAGCGCCACTAGTTCTCCTTTCAGTGTCATGATCGCTACTTGTTCTCCTTCGCTGATTCCGTCCTGTAGACGGGAGATTCCTGCTGCTCCGAGATCTGCTCCGTTTGCTACCGCGTTGACTGCTGAGTCCTTGATTACCACTTTTCTCAGGTGGTTGACTGCTTTTTCTATTGGGTGAAGAACTTCTCTCAAGGCCTCTTCATCGTCTTCCTCCTTGTAGAAGTGGTATGCGTCGACTATATCCTGGAGTGTATCGGTGTCTTCTTCGCTGAGTGCTCCTTGCCGGGTTCTGCGGAGCTCCTCCATTTCTGCTTCTGTATCAAGTTTTTCTCCGAGCTGGTCGATCAGTACGCGGACGTAGAATCCTGACTCGCATTTGACTCTTCCGAGGACTTCTTTTCCTTGGGCTTCAAGTAGTTCTATTTCGTATACTTCGCGTTCGCGTTCCTCTTTCTTGACCGCGGATTTTTCTGGAGGTGTCTGTTTATTGACACCTTTGAATTCCTGGAGAGTTTCTCTTATTTTTTCTTCGTCTTTTTCGTCTTCGAGTTCGGCCAGAAATACGTATTCTTTGGAGGCGTGTGCGAGGGCGTTGTTTACGCGTGTTCCCTGGTTGAGGCCTACCGGAAGTACTCCTGTGGCGTTGGGGTCGAGTGTTCCGAAGTGGCCTGTTTTCTTGAGGTCGAGCTCTTCTTTTACCCAGTGGCTTACCTGGTTGCTTGTCGGGCCGAACGGTTTGTCGACTATGAAGAATCCTTTCTGGAGAAGTTCCTCGATACTTCTTTTCTCGGGTAATGTACCGTATTCTTCGGATGGTTCGGCTTTTTCTCTGGTGTGCCAGGACGCGTTCTCCATAACTGGTTTTTGTGAGGTTAGTTTTTTATCGCCGGCTTTACTGTATTCCGAGTGCCTTTCTGAAGCTGTATGTGAGAGGCATTGTTACCAGGATGTAGAACATCAGCCAGTTTACTGTGCTTCCTGCAAGCGGTATGGAAACCGGTAACGTGGCGAAGTTGGCGTCAAGCCTGACTTTTTTCTGGCTGTTCACTGATTCTATGCTTTTGACATCCCATTTTACTCCGAGGGCCTGGATTGTCTGTCCTACTTCAGCGGTCTTGTTGTCTATCTCTAGGGTATTGTTTTGTAGGATAACCCGGGTGTTTTTATTCGCGTATTCAAGCTGGCCTGTGTACAGAGTTGTATCCGAGACATTGTTTGATGGCTGCATAACGATGCTTGGTGCGTAGGTTTGGCCTAGCCATGGGAACATGAATGCTACGAAGATCATGGTGCCGATCATCGGTTTGAAGTTGAGCATCATGAACTTCTGGTTCAATTTCATTGACTTCGACATGTGTTCTCTAGCTGTTTCCGAGTCGTTTTCTTTCTGTGCTTTCTTCATTTTTTCCTGGTGTGTGTTCATCTTCTCCTTGATTTCGTCGGCTTTCTCTATGTCGAGCAGTATCCAGTATATTATGGAGAAGAGGCCTGCAAGGCATGCTGAGAAGAAAAGCATTGATACGTATGGGCCTTGTGCTAGTACTGGCTGGAATAGCTGGTCCAGGAATGGGAACAGTGTTGATTGTAGGTTGAGTATCATTTTTGGTCTTCTCTTTCTATTGTCTTTGTGTCTTTACAGGGTTAAAAGGAAAAGGGATGGAGAGGGTTTTTATGTTAGGAAGTCCTTCATTGCCGGGTGAAGTTCCTCCATGTGTTTCTGGGCTAGTTCTTCGTAGAGCTGGTACATGATCATAACTGTAAGCAGGATTCCTGTTCCTCCTCCAGCGGCCCGTGTCATGTTTGCTAGAGCCGCCAGCATACCTACGGAGAATCCGGATAGGACTGTAAGGCCTGGGATGTACCGGTTGAGTACTTTCTTGATTACCCGTTTGTCTTTTCTGAATCCCGGTACTTTCATGCCTGTGTTCTGGATCTGTTCTGCGACGCTGTCCGCGTCCTGACCTGAGGTCTTCATCCAGAATATTGAGAACAGGATTGCTCCGAACGAGTACACTGACAGGTAGAACACCAAGTGGAATAGATCAACCATTGTGACTCCTGCCAGGCCTGACGATATCAGGCTATCCAGGATCTGTGTAGGTGCTTGAAGCCAGTAAACCAGACCTGATTGGGCCTGTCCTGATGCGAAGCTTCCGAGAATGCTCTGGCCGTCAGGTCCTGCCAGTGTTTTTCCTACGATCTGTACGTTGGATATAAGCGCTGCTAGGAGGATGACCGGCGTGTTGGATGTGTACAGGAATTTAAGAGGCCATTTCTGCCCGAATCCTCTTACGTTTCCGAATGTAAGCGGTATTTCTACTCTCATGGCCTGTAGATAGACTACTGTTGCGAATACTGCTATTGTTGATATTATTGGGATTAGCTGTGTTGGGTCCTGTGTCTGGGCGAATATAAACAGTTTTCCTACAGGGTTTCCGTTTGTGGTCCAGAAGAACTGGTTTTCCGGCGTTACTAATGGGGAGAGTATTGACACGAAGATCTGTTTTGATACTCCTGCTGCGATGAAGAGGCCTGTTCCTGATCCGAATCCCCATTTCTGCACCAGGTCGTCCATGAGGACTATCATTACTCCTCCCAGGAAGATCTGGCCTGAAAGCAGTAGTATGAGGGATATGTCTCCTCCTACGTTTCCGAATGTTCCTGAGAGCACGTATCCTAGGGATTGTACTGCTGCCAGTACGTATGTTAGTAGTTTCTGTGTGGCCTGGAATTTTTGCTTTCCTTGCTGGGTGTTGGTATCCCAGGGAAGGAGTTCGGATCCTACCATCATCTGTAGGACGATTGATGCTGTTACGATTGGGCCGATACCTAGTGTGATTATGGTTCCGATCTGCGCTCCTAGAATTGTCTGGTACGTGGCAAGTGCCTGCAGGGCTTGTTCTACTGCGCCCGCGTTTGCACCGTAGATATTGATAGACCCTAGTGTGAAGTACAGAAGAAGGACTATCCCTGTCCAGGTCAGCATCTCTTTAAGCGACTGCTCTTTCTCTGGTTCCTTTACACTGGGAAGGTAGCTTGCGGCCTGGACAATCCAAGACATTTTGTTATTCCTCTACTGCTTCCTGTCCTGCTTCTTCAATCTTTCTTTTTGCGGAGTCTGAGAAGTCTTCGGCGTGGACTTCGATGTCTTTGAATAGCTTTCCGCTTCCAAGGACTTTGTCGTATCCGGCCTCGTCGGCGTGGAAGATGTAGCCGTCTTCTGTTTCTTCTGCTACCCCTGCTTCGACGAATTCTTCGATTCTCTGGTCAATATCGCGGAGGTTAATTCCGTTCTGCTCTGTGGAGTCGTGTGGAGTGAATCCTTCTTCTCCTAGTTCATGGACCCCATCTTCAGTCATTTTTTCGTGATTTGCTTTCTTTCCTGTTCCTGCTTTACCTCTTCCACCACGGCTTCCTGCTCCACGGTTCTTCTTGGAGCTTCCGTAACCGTTACTTCCGGACTTATTCTTCTTGGATCTTCTCTTTGTCATTACCGAAACTCACCTTTGGTTAGTTTCTGGGAAAACTGAAAAATCTGTGATTTTCATCTTTTACACCATTTTCTCTACTAGGTTGTCAAGGTTTTCTCTTTCACCAAGGCTTCCGCCCTGATTTACATTTCTCTTCGTATCCTTATAACCTCTGCTTGGAGGAGTTAGATTGATTACATCGCCGGATTCAATTTCTGATCCTTTCCTCTCTCCAAGCAACTCAAGTGCTTCATCAGATACCTGACCGAACGTAATGTAGTCTTTGGCCTTGTTCAGCATTCCCTGGATCGAATCAGTGTCCTCGTATACTACGCACTGATTTCTTCTTTCAAGGTTCATGTTTTGAAGCGTCGCACTTGCTTCGTCGCTTGCGTCGACATCTCCTCTCACTCTGATTGCTGCAATCATTTGCTTCCACCATCATGCTGGTATTCTGAGAGTTTCTCCAGAGCGTTGAATGTTGCACGGATCAGGTTCTCTCGTGTTCTTGTTGTTCCTCTGGACTTTACCCAGATATTGTCGATTCCTGCGAGCTCCATAACCTTTTTAACGTCATCTGATGCGACCAGGCCTGTTCCTCTCGGTGCAGGCTTAAGCTCTACTGTTACGGATCCTGATTTTCCTTCTACCTGGAATGGGATGGAGGCCTTGTGGTCTCCTTTGTCCTCCCATGATCCGTTTCCTCTAGGTACTTTGATCAGGTTGAGCTTGGCGTTTCTGTTTGCATCGTCGATTGCTGCTCGTGTATCATCTGATTCTCCTACGCCAAGGCCTATTACTCCGTTACGGTTTCCTAGTACTGTCATTGCGTTGGAGCTGTATCTTGCTCCTGATTTGTGCATTCTTGCTGTTCTCTTGGAGACTGTACGTCTTTTTCCGCCTCCTTTTCCTGGTGTTCCTCCGATAAGCATTACTTCTTCATCCAGGTCTGTCAGCTGGTCGACGATCTCTGGCTCCATGATCGGTCTTTCGTGGTCAAGGGCCTGTTCAATTGTTGTGATCTGGCCGTTAGCCACTGCTCTACCGAGTTTTGTCTTTGGAGTCCAGATTTCTTCTTCCATTTCCTGTTCTGTCACTCGAAATCACCTGTGATTTCTGCGTGTCCAGAAGATCTTTGATCTTCGTACATTAAAATTCACCTTCGATGTTTTCTTTGACTTCTTCAAAGTTTTCTGTAACATTTGAGTCTTCTTTCATTTCTTCGATGTGCTCTCCTCTGATTCTTCCTTCGGCAGGGAATACTTCTTCTCCTGCAGGTACTTCAAGGCCTGCGTCTCTCATTCCCTTGACTGCTGCGAAGATTCTGCCTCCTGTCTTCTGTTCTCTTAGGCCTATGTCAAGGATTGCTTCTTCCGAGTCTGCTTTCTTGGCTGCCAGGTATCCTGTTAGATACGCAGCAGGTATGTTGCCTGTGTTATGTTCCCAGCCGTATTCTCCGAGTTCTTTGCTGAGTGTCTGGGCCTCGTTTACGTCTCCTTCTCTTTTGTAGTGTGCGAGGTGTGCTCTTGTGTGCTGGTTGCTTGTTCTTACTACTGCTCGTGGTTTTCCTGATTTGACCAGCTTCAGTCGCTGTTCGTAGTCTGTTTTCTGTTCTCTTCTCCTTCTGAAAGGTACTTTGTAGTTTGATGTCTCTGCCATTGTACTCACTCCATTTTGTTCTCCACGTAGTTTTTGAGGTGTTTTGTATCTCTGAAGAATCCTCCCTTCGCTCTGTCGTACAGGTCTCTGTACTGTTCCTGTGTAATTTCTTCGTTATCTCTCATCTCTTTGAGCTCTGATCGGATTGCTCGAATATTCTCCATCCATTTCTGCTTGTCGGATTTGCGGGCTCCTTTCTTTCCCTGTCTGCTGCCCTGGCCTTTCCTGCGTCCTTTCTTCTTCTGCTTCTTTTTCTCTCGTGCTCGGCCTTTACTTGTTCCTTTCTTTTCTTTCTTCTGAATTGTTCCGCCTTCAATCAGGTTTCTGATATCCTGTCGTGTGATGGCTTCATCTACTTTCTCCTGTTCCTCAGGATCGATCCATACGCGGTCTTCTCCGACATCCATGATGTCTGCTGCCATTCTTCTCTGATTCTTCAAATCCATTATTCTTCACCTCTGTTCAGTACTTTGATTTCAAGATCGTCTGCTTCCTCGATTATCTGTTCTCTTTTGCGTCCTCCTACTGTGGAGCCGATTCTTGCAGCTTCGGTCTCGGAATCTACTTCCTCAAGATCGTCAGTATTGTGTACAAGCACTTCTTCGTATCCTGAAGGGTGTTTGCCTCTGTCTTCCTTAGGTGTTCTGAATCCTGCCTTCGGCATTTTCTGGGCGTTTTTCTTCTTGAGCCGTGCGTTGGAGTGGTGGCCGATAGGCTTTCTCCATGAGCTCTTTACTCTTTTTCTCTTGTGTGTTTCCTGTCTTTTGAAGTTATCACTCATCGTCGAAAATCACCTGATTTTCTGGGAAGCTCGTAAAATCACTGATTTTACTCATTTCGCGTCACCTCTGTTATGTAGATTCCGTCCTGGAAAGTACGTGGATCGCGGTTTCCTT
>JBDGSF010000065.1:0-5154 GCA_042217675.1 Candidatus Nanohaloarchaea archaeon
TGAGGCCTTATCTTGGAGACTATGATTTCTTTTGAGCCCTTGTACATCGTGACTTCTCCTGTGACCGTGACTTTTTCTCCTTCCTTGAAGCCTGGTGTGGAGTCGAACTTTACAGCCTGGATGCTGCTTTTGTTGTTTGATAGCTTGAAGAAGAAGTGCTGGCTTCCTGAAGGGTTTTTGACGGTGCCTGAGACTTTGACTTTATCGCCGACGTCTTCAGGCCCGATGCTTGAGAGCTGTGCTTTCTGCGGTGCCAGGAAGGTTGAGCCGTACATGGCGATCAGGCCGGTAAAAGCCAGGAAGAATGAAAGCCGCTGCATTTGTTCCTTATCCAAGTTGTTTCACCGCTAGTTCCTCGTAGCTGGAGCCGTTCTCATCTAAATGGCTTTCAAACAGCTTTACCTTGTTGACTCTGAACTCGGCGATTTTTTCGTCTGAGTGCTCTTCCAGCTTCTGATGTATGTCTTTCTTTTCTCCCGGTTCAAGATCGTCGACTCTATGCAGTGTTATGTGAGGCCTGAAATCGTTGTTGCTGGATGGTTCAACTTCGTGTCGGGAGGCCTCTTCTTTTAACTGGTAGAGTTCTTCTGCGTTTACTCCGGCCCAGATCACTCTGATGTAGTCTTTTGAAGGGAACACGCCGAGGCCTTTTATCTCTGCTTTGAAAGGCTCTATCTCTATTTTTTGTAGTGCGTTCTTGATTTTGTCTATCTCTGCAGGGTCTACGTTTTTGAAGAACTGGAGGGTTATATGCATTTTTTCTTTTGGTACTGGTTTGAAGCCGTGGTCTACCTGGTTTCTGATCTTTTCCAGTTTTTCGCTGGCGTTTGTGTCCTCTATATCTACGGCGGAAAACACTCTCGGCATACAAAGTTTTTAATTATCGTTACCTCATAAATATCTAGGCGAGTTCAAATGGCAAATAATCCGCGTGGAACTGAGATAAGAGGCAAGACTATTGTCTCTGAGGAACATGGTAAAAAATTTGGAGAAGTAGATGATCTATCCTTTGTATCTGATACAGGAGAACTGATGAATATCTTGATCACGAACACTACCGAGAACCTCTCCGAAGAAGAACTTCAGGAAGATCGCAAAGGCCGCAACCTGGTGCCTTTCTCCGCAGTCCGGTCTATAGGAGACTTCGTGATCGTCTCTGAGGACGATATGATTTAAGGCCTTTTATTCCCCTATTTTTCCCCTATAAACTGTATTCTTCTCCATCAATATTGAGTAATATCTCTTCATCTTCAAAGTTGACAACCTTGACCACGTCTCTGCTTGCTGTCAGGTAGCACTGAACGTTTTCAAGCCTTGTATTTACTATGTTCCATCCTTCCGGGTTCTGATCTCTTACCTGGCCGTGTTCTCCTATCAGAATGTTGGAGTCTTCGTCAAGCTCTCTTGCTTCCTTATTGTTGAAGAAGACTGGGGTTTCGTAATCTGGCTCCAGCTCGGGATAAAGGCCTCCGGAGTCAAAGTTTTCGGCGGCTTCACAGCCTTTAATTCGGTATATGTGGTCTTTGGAAGGGTAGCTTAGGAGGGCTTCGGAGTCTTCTTCTATTCTCGCTGTAAGTATGCGTGTGGAGCCATCTACCTGCTTGCCGTAGCTTTTGACAGCCTTGTTTATTTTCTCTATCTCTGCCTGGCTGATAACTCTTTCAACTGCTTTAGTGGAGCTCATTGTAACCAGAGGAATATGTGGGGAAGAGAAGGTTTTAGCCGTCGACTATACCTTCGTCTGTGATTGAGTAGACGGCTTCTCCTTCTGGAAGATAAGGAGAGTCCTCCAGACGGGCCACTCTTGTATCTTTCTTGCCTTTACGGAGGTAGATTATCTGCGCGCAGTTGTGTGCGACAATGTTTCCTCCGATGGCTTTTGTAGGGTCTCCGAACATCTGATCAGGGTTGTCCATGACCTGGTTGGTTGCTACAACGGCCACGTTATGGGTATTTGCTATCTGAAGGAGTGTGGACATGTGCTTGTTTAGTTTCTGCTGTCGGTTGGCTAGCTCTCCTCTTCCCACGTACTCTGAACGGAAGTGGGCCATCAGCGAGTCGACCACGATCAACCCTATCTCGTTTTCTTCGCAGATCTGCTTTGCTTCCTCAGCTAGAAGCATCTGGTGGTCGGAGTTGAAAGCTCTTGCGACGTGAATATTGTCCAGGACTTCGTCAGGATCCATTCCCTGGGCCTCTGCCATCTGTTCGATTCTTTCAGGGATGAAAGTGTCCTCGGTGTCTATGTAGACTGCGCCTTTTCCGAGGCCTCCCTCTTCTTCCGGGAGCTGCACGTTTACTGATAGGTGGTGTGCGATCTGGGTTTTTCCGGAGCTGAACTCTCCGTAGAGTTCTGTGATTGACTGTGTTTCTATTCCGCCGTCCAGGAGTTCGTTGAAGCTTTCGCTGTTGGTGGAGATCTTCTTCATCCCCTTTCTCTGCTCGTATCTTTCTGTTCCTGTTTCGAATCCTCCTACATCGGCTTTCTCCATTGCCGAGTTAACTATGCTTTCTGCGGCGCTTTCTCCGATTCCGTCGACTTTTCCTGATAGTTCTCCGGCCTTCATGTTGGCTATCTCCATCAGATTGGTGAGGCCTTCTTCTCTCAGTCTTTCTGCTGTTTTGCCTCCTACGCCGTCGAGGTCTTCGAGTTCAACTTCTTCTGCCATTCAGTGATTCACCTTTCTAACTGTCCTGTTTTGTTTCATAGTACGTGTTTAAACTTCCATTACGTCCAGAAGTTCTTCCAGCTGTTTGCCTGTTTCTATTTGTTCTAGGCTGTTTGCAAGCAGCTCTATTCTTCCAAAGTAGTCGTTGTAGCGTGTTCTTCCTTCTACCTCGAGCTCTTTCCCTACTGCTTCTTCTCCTGCTTCCTCTACTGTTTCGATATCGCCTTCTTTCTCGGTTTCTTCATCTATCTCGAGTACCTTCCGGGCCTGTTCTCCGAAGAATACTACACGAATATTTCCTGTACCGTCGTCAAGTACTCCTGAAAGCGCGAGTCGGTGGCCAGGATTCTCTACTACTTCGCCGTCGTCTGTTTCGTATTCGCCTTCGTCGTTCTCCCTTACTGTGTCTCCGGTTTCCGGGTCCACGCGGTAGAAAGGATTGTTCGTGTAGACAGCCATCAGCATTCCGCTGATCCTGTAGGATGAGTTCTCAGAGTTTACCTCTCTGATCGAGGCCTCTTCGGTTTCTGCTCCGCCGGTCTCTACCTCGGGAACATCTTCTTCGTCAGCCATTGCGACCTTTGCCGAGTCTCCTAGCCGGATCTCCGCGTTTCCACGGTCATCTTCCATTGTGTAGGCCCCGGTTATCTCGATGGGGTCGCCTTCGCTGATTTTGTCTGCTATATCTGTCTGTTCGTCCCAGAGAGTCATCCTGATGGTTCCGGTGTCGTCACCGAGAACAACGTTCTGCACGCGACCGTCTTCCTCTTCATCGTCTCTTTCGAAAGTATTCATGTCGGAGATGTTGACTACTCGGGCCTTGAAGTTGACTTTACGCATGTCTGGTACAATATTTTCTATCTTCAGGTCTTCGCTCATTTCCTGGCCGACGTTTACGCCGTGTTCTTTGGCTACCAGGTGTACTGCGCCTTCTTCGCTGACAAGGCCTTCGAACTCGTCCATTTTAGCTTCTACTTTTTCTTCTGTTTCTTCTCTGTCGAGTTCGGTTTCTTCAACTATTTTTTCTATTATATCTTCAGGATCCATAAAGAAGGAATTGAATGGAAATCTTAAATCCCTTTTTCGTGGAAGGAAAAGAAGACGTATTAACAGGTTTTTTGGGTAGGACGCAGGTTTATCTCAAGGCCTTCTTGATGTCTTCTGCGCGTACCGTCTTCCTGCCGTCTTCCTTTGCGATTGCTATTGCCTCTTCTGCTACGTCTCCGGCGAAGGTTTCCAGGATTTCGCCTAGTCTTTCAGCGCTTTCTTCTGATACTCTTTTGTTTCCTTCACCTTTGATCATTTCTTTCATCTTAGCTGTGGAGAATTCCATTGTCACGTACAGATAAGTGTCCAGAATCATTATAAATTCAAACCTGTTTTACGTTGCAACCAAAGAGAATATTAACTTAGAGAACAAATATGCATTTACGGCTTGGAAAATGGATAAAAGCAAAGAGGAGTTCTTCCTTCATACCAAACCGGCCAAGATAATGGTCCGGCTTGCCGATCCCTCCGCAGAGAACTACGCGTCAGCCCTCTCATCTGATATAGACTGCACATACTCTCATGCTGTAAGGATTATTCAGCAGCTTGAGGAGATGGACCTGGTGGAAACCAAGAGGAAGGGAAGAAAGAAATACATTGAACTCACGGAAGAAGGCGAAGACATAGCCAGATCCCTTAATGAAGTTTTCAAGTCATTTAGCTGAACTTTGCCCTACTTTGTTCAACTCTCTAACTGACTGATCTGCTAACTCGGCCTCCCTGCCCGAGAAGGAATGACCTGTATTTTCTACTACAGTAAGATCGCTGTCCTGAAGAGCCTTCACGATCTTCCTCGAGTTATCTACACCTACTACTTCGTCACCGGTTCCATGGAAGATATGTACCGAGGCGTCGACATTTTCAAGTCGTTCAGCTCCGATAGATATATCTGTAGCTGTAGAGGCCTTGTCAAGCAAGGTAGACCTCCACTTTTCCACATTGTCCTCTCCAAAGCCTACGGCAGGAGCCCACAGAACCATGCAGTCAAAACTCACATCGGGACATGTCAACGCAAGCTGCCCTCCAAAGCTCTTCCCCAACACAGCAACGGACTCACATCCTTCATTCTCCAGAAGGCCAACTCCTTCCTGGACCAGGCCGTGAAGATCTTCAAGAGTCATTTCTTCGAGATCCCCGGCGCCTTCCCAGGCATCAACCCTCACAACAGCTCCATCAAAACCATCAGCAACTTCGTCAAAAGGAGAACCGAAAGGCCCGCTACTGATGCCAGGCACAACCAGAAGGCCTCTACCTCCCTCTCCGCTCTCAACCACGAAATCTTCCATACCTGTACTTACTCCTTGACTCTGAAGAATTTTTCCTCTCCTACAGGCCCTATTCAACTCACATCGCCACTCAGAGTGTTCGATTTCTGTGAACAACATACTGTTAAGAAATAACGAACATTCAATGTCTTTTAAAAGCTATTGTGTTGACT
>JBDGSF010000066.1:0-6572 GCA_042217675.1 Candidatus Nanohaloarchaea archaeon
CAGGTCTTTGTCTTTCATAATTCCGGTTTTGTGCTTTTGTCTTTGGTTCTTCGATGGAGATATAGTGCATCTAATCCAAATGCGGTACTCATGTTTTCTGCGTCGGAAATATTTCCTGTCTCTGTTGAATGTAGCATCATAAAGTCTGAAACATCGTATAGAGCTTCTATCTCATGGCTTTTTCTGGGAATAGATTTTACAGTCATCACTTTATCTTTAGTTTGATCTGCGAGCTTACCTCTGCCTTTAATCTCCTGATTTGTTTGAAAGACTATTCCGTCGGTTCTCACGGGCTTGGCTTTCATTTGATTGCTTGCATTCTTAATATGTGCAGCGAAACTGTTCGAATTGTATGGTTTTATCCAAACATTTCTTCTTTCAGAAATTTTTCCGTCATAAACGCAATATCCTTCTACATATTCTTTCAGTTCGGTAAAGCTACTTTCTTCTTTCTCCGGAATTGCTTCTTTAAATTCGCTTTCAGTAAGAAACTCAACATCACCCCATGCTAAAAGGTGAATAAGATTGTATGTTTTGACTCTGTTGTCAGACGTATCGTAGACTAATGCCTGAAAGTTTTCTCCTCTATATGTTTTAAGAGAGGCTAAACTGTGAGCAATTTTTCTATTTTTGCTGTCTTCGAGCATCTCCTTCCGCCTGGAAATTATGTTATTGTCTAGTGTCAATTCGCTCGTCGTGAAGAGACGCTTTATCAAATCTATGTTCAGAGGCATTTCTCTTTTTCTGTATTCCTCATCAGTAAGATTATCTCTATTTTCCATCATGTTCAGAAGCCATTCATCTACACTGTAAGTCCGGGTGAATGACTCAGGACGCCTATTTTGATCTAATGATTTTTCGACTATTTTCTCGAATTGGTCCCGACTTAGAATGTCTTTTCTTTCTACGGCTTCAACTAGATTTGTCTTTGTAAGAGCCAATATTTTGTTCTTTCTTGAGTTACTTGTATTTCTTAGTCGCCCTATTCTCTGCATAAAAGTGGAACTATCAAATGCTGAGAAGACGATATTATCTACGGTGAAATCTACACCTACTTCTACTGCAGAATTACTAACTAAAACATCAAAGTTATTCAATTTTTCTTGGATATTTTCCCTATGAAAACCGTCTATTCTCTCAATTTTCAAGTCTAATTCTTTTTTCAAAAACCAGTATATCATATCTACTTCTCTTAAACTGTCTAACATTAGGACGGTTTTTCCACTTCTGCAGATGTTAAGAACCTCTTCTTGTAAATTATCTTCGTCTCTGATCGCTTCACCACTTTTGAAGAGCTTAGATTCCGCCACTTCTAACTCTGCTTCGGGCATAATTTTCCTAGAATTTTTAAACTCTTCCGAAGAGGTTTCAGAAGAAACTATTTCCAGGTCAAATAATCTTTTGAGAGGTTCTACTGCTTTTTTATCCGGTGTAGCAGATAGAAATACTGCTTTGTCTGTTTGAGTCGCCTCATTTTTCAGGAGATAAGATGAAGTATATAGAAGGTCATTCCTCTGCTTCACTTCTGCTAAATGGAACTCATCAATTATTAGAAGATCAAAACCTCCTATTATGCCTTTAAGGTCTTGGCCAGGCCCTCTCTGGCTGTACATTTCTTTCATAATTAAAATCAAAATATCAGGGTTCGTAAAAAGTATTGCTGGCCCGCTTAACGAAGGTTTCAGCTCTCTTATGATCTTTGCAGTAGCTTTAGCGTTACTTTTAGTATCTAATTCTTCTTTCTTTTCTGAGACTTTTTCCCTAGTTAAAGATTTTATTTTCAAATCTTCAGAGTATTCTTCCTTGAATTTTCTAGCGGCATCTAATTGATCTTCAATGAGAGCATTTGTAGGATATACTGCTAGTGCTGTAAAATTATTTTCTGCTAAAGGCTTGAACCATGAAAAAGTCTTTCCGCTTCCGGTAGGAGAGGTATTGAAAACTATATCTTTACCATCAGACTGAATTAGTTCGTCCATTCTGACCTGATGGCCGTAGGGCTTTATTTCTGAGAGATATTCTTCATTTTTCTGAGCTATATGAAGGCCTTTCAGCTTTACCTTTTCTGTTTCAGGAATTCGAGATCACCGGGAAGAGTTTTCTTACTTTCAGATCCTAGTTCATAGTATGATCCTTCGTAATTGGCTTGGAGGATTAAGGGAGCGGGACGAATCTTGCGTGTGATAAGATTTCCCTTAGGAGTAAGTTCTGTATCGTAAGCTCCAATAGGGTGGCTGCTGGTAAATTCTCCCTTCTTTTCCTCTATATTTATTTCCTCAGATCGAAGCTTGCATTTCCCTCTTTTTTTCCCTAGTCTGAAGTATTTAGGAATATTTAGTTTTTTTTCAGATATAACAAAGGTCTCAAACCTGTTTTCGCTTTTCAGAACCTTTTCTTCTCCAATTTTCGGGAAGTTTAAATTTCCTACAGGGTCATCTGCTCCACTTAGATTAAGTTTGGCGTATTTGTTGCCGGAAACAGTAGACAGAAGGGTTGTATAATCTGTTTCGCCTACAGGCCTAGCGGGAGCTACATAGATATTTTCTTCCTCAACTGCCTGTTTTGTGTCCTCAACATACTGCGGTTTCTGCTCTGTATCTATGTATCTTGAACTCGAAATCCCAAGAGCATAATAAAGAGAAGTATTGGAGATGTAACTCCCTGTCTCCACGAGTCTTCCTATCTCTCTTGCAGCGCCTCTAACAAGTCCCTCCGTTTGAATTTCTAATTTATAGGCCTTCAATCCTCTTCAACCTCCTTGATAAATTTCTGAGCCTTTTCTTCTTGTTTTTCTAGGTAACTGTCGATGTTATCCCTAACATCTTCTAGGAGGCCCTCTCTGTTTTCTACTTCATTACAGGCTATATTGTCTTCTTCAGCTAGATTATCAAAGGCCTTCTTAACTTTAGATTTAACTGTTTCGGAGTCAAGAGAGTCCTTTTCTACGGAGTCCTCTCCAAGAAGTTTAATTGTCTCTTTGGTTATCGCTAGGTTGGAAGGAGATTCTTCATCCCCGGTGTAGATTCCTAGGACATGGTTCTTTGTTCTTCCCTGTCTTGATGACGTGGCGCCGTATCTCTTGTTCTTCATTGTGACTGAAAGGAAGAAAGCTACTTCCTCAGGCGTTGCGTCCTTTAAAGTTACTACTGATGGAAACATTGTTCCTGGTAATACGAAGTCTGGTTCTCTAGGTCCTGAACTTGAACTCTGGTCGTCTGTCTGTTTCCCATAATCATCGCCTGGAGCGTTCTGGAATTTTTCTTCAACAACTCTCTGAGCATCTCTGATGCTGTATGCTGTATCATACATTACTCGAGAGGTTACAGAAATATTTCTGTCGCTATTGGATGCTGCAGAACCATACATCACGCATTCAGGACATTCCTGACACATCTCGTTGACATCCATGGTGCACTCAATGTCCTCTAGAAGATTTCTCTGCATTGATTTTGCGAATCTTCGGTCGCTACCAGTTTGTTTCCGCATGAACATCTGAACCGGGCTATATTCTTCATCCTCTCCAAGAGACACAGTTGTTATATCTGCATCTTGCCCATTTGTCGTGAAGACTGCGTTGCTCTCTAATTCACGTAAAATTAGGATAGAGACATAGTTGTTTTCTGGTTTGTTTGTGAGTTCTTCGACTGTACCGTCGTCAAGTTGTTCTTGTAGGTTCATTGTTTGTTTTACACCTTAAGTATCAATTTGAATTCTTTCTCCTAATTACGCCAGCGTAGTACGCGTCAGCATAATTATTTGATTTTCTTTTTAGCTTTCCTGGATTTCCATCACATAGGTCATAGAGTATCTCCTCAACGAAGAAATCAGCAAACTCCTCTACTCTTTCACCCCAGTTCTTCTCAGTGTCAAGATCTTCCTTTGATTCGCTGTAAGTTTGCTTGGTTCGATCTAGACCTTTCTGGAGCTTACCTGATACTAGATTCTTGTAATCGGTCTTGCTTAGATCATTGTCAGCACTTGTGATGGCTTTTACAGCATCTCTGAAGGGTTTTTCTACTGCATGGTTTTTGTAGCTGCTTGGAATTGCGATTTGGTATCCGAGTTCGGATAAACGATCGAGCTTGTCTTTTGTCATAGTATCACCTAGGATTTCATCAAGTATTTCTGCCTCATCAAGATATGCTGAAACAATGCCTTTCTCATCTGAACTGAGACTTCTTTCCAGCATTTTCAGTAGCTTGGAGCCAGGTAAATCGTTGTTATTACATGCTCTGATATATTTAGCAAATAAGCTGTCTTTTTTCTCGATTCCGTAGCCGATTCTGATGAGGCTGGCAAAAGCCTTTAACCTGGCTTCCATTTCGGATTCGTAACCTTCGACATCTGAACTTTTGATACTGATCGATTGGCCGGCTACATTAGACACGACACCTTCGGCAGAATCTAATTTAATCATGTCATTGAACCCTGAATTCGTGTTCAGAGGACTATTGCTTATGAGCACCCTAGAGCCTGTCAGCTCAGAGGTTAATAACCCAATGTAGGAGGAAAGAAAGTCTACTGAAGTCTTGTTAAGCGTGCTATTGGTGTTTCGCTCATATTTAACATAGTTTGAGCCATAGCTGTTGGAGAAATTGAAACTAGATGCTGAAAACTCTGCATCATTGTCAGTTGGTTCCAGAATATCGACAACTTCTTCTAATTCCTCAATAAACTCATCTGTTACTATACTTTTGGCAGATTCTCGCACCTGTTTTGGACCGTTTCCTAGATAGGTAATTATATTCTCTGCAATCTTGTAGGATTCTGGTGTAAAGAAATAATCTGGAATAAGATGGATAAACCGCGAATAATTCGCTTCATTACCTGAATCGATCTTTCTTAACCCGTACTCTATCTGGCATGGTGTACAGAGTATGAAATCTGTAGGTTTCTTGGCTCCAACTTGCTTGAAGTTCGAGAAACCTTTTTCTCCAGTCATAGGTCCTTCTGTGCTTTTCATGTCCCCTTTGTATCCAAATGTTGTGCGGTTGCAATTAGAGCATATTTTGGTGGCTTGCTTGTATTCTCTGAAAGGATCTGCTCTATCATCAAAACCATTTGAATCAAAAAGAGAATCATCCTTTGGAAATTCTTGACCATTGATAACCAGAGTATCTGATAAAAAGTATCTTACTTCATCCTCGAAATCTCCAATAAGCTTTGATTCAAGGTTGTCATCAAGATTGTCTATAATTTTAGCACTTATTTTCCCTACTAGCTTGTTATTATCTAAGTTTGCTACTTTTTCTCCCTCTATATCTGATTCAAGGAACTCATGAGCGATTGGTATTGCGTAAAGCCACTTATTTCCAACTTTATTTCCTTTTAGAGGTATATCTGTTGATTTTAAATTTCTCTGAACTTCTTCTGAAACATTGAAGATTTCAAATACGGTATCAAGGTTCCAGCCCGATTCCTTACCTATCTGAAGATAAATCCCTGCTATTGCTCGACTCCATCCAATTATCTTTTTGTCTTCGGGAATTTCTGTCCCAGCAGCTTCTGAAGTTTGCTCAATATCTTCAATCATTGATTCTGTAGGATCTCCCCCTTCTCCCTGCTGAACTCCTTTGTGGAGGAAGGCCTCAACTACAGAATCTAGTCCAGCATAGAAGTAGTAATCTGTATTTGGTTTGTAGTAACCTAAATTATTGATGAATTTTATCGCATCTGTCATCTGCTCAGGATTCTCTAGGTTTCCATGTGACTTCTGAAGATTAGATATAAGTATATCGTATATTTGAGAGAAAACTTCTTGATTTGATTCTATTTTTTCATTGCTTTTCTCGGTTATGTAAAGGCAACCGTTAGGATAGAATGCCAGGCTCTGATAGCCTCTACTTTCCAGGTAATCCGACACACTCTTGTTAATCAAATTTGTGAATATGCCCTTCTCTTCTTTGATTCTGTGATGTCGAAGACCCAGATTTGAGAACTGGTTTTCTAGAATTTCCTGGTTTCTACCTCCGCACGCGTCCTCAGGTGTTGGGCTAGACGCAACTCCATCTGCTAACCTTACAAATGGAGCAAGTTGGCCATAAATAGAACCCATGCGGCCTGATTTAGCATTTTCGGAGAAATGAGTTGCTTTAGCGGAGGCATAGTAGTCTTCAATATCAATATCTGCAAATTCATTCAACCCGGACTCTTTGACTAGATTCTCTACCTTCTCTCTTTCAATATTAAATTCTTTTTCCGGTACTTCGTTTTCCTCTAATTTATGTAAATCATGAACAACGAAAAGAGCTATACTTTTCCTTAGCTCCTCATTTGTGAATTCTCTACCAAGTTCTTGAACTGCATTTTGTAGCTGAGATAGAAATGTAACACCATTTCTAGTATGATTAAGGAGAGACTGATCTGTTTTGAAGTTATACTTTTCCTCGTTGGACTTGGCAGGTTTATACCCCCATTTCAGCGACCTAAGATTGGAATCCACTTCTTTGTAATAATCAAGAAGAATATCTTCTTCATCTTCGCTTTTATCGCTTAAGTCTATATCCATAAGCTCTGCGTAAAGTTCTTCATCAGTAGTTTGTTCTGTCATATCAGTATCGTACCTCTGTGTA
>JBDGSF010000067.1:0-3475 GCA_042217675.1 Candidatus Nanohaloarchaea archaeon
TCTTCAAACTTCTCTGGGAGAGTTATCTGTAACTGTCTCACAGCTTTACCTTGGAATCGCTGAGATTTAAAGCTGGATCTCTTTATTGAGAGTATGGATATTCGAATTCAGCCTCTGACTTTGAGGCTTCCTCTTTCCGCAGCTCCAAGCACTCTTCCAGCGAGATCCGATTGTTTTGTCAGCGAGATCTCTCCGTTTTTGCCTACTGTAGCTGCGAACAGGAACTCGTCTTCATCGTAGATATCGACTTCGTCGCCTGATTTATCCGAGCCTACCTCTATGATTACTGAGTTACCTCTCTCATCTACGTTGTACTCGGTGCTTCCCTTCAACGTGTTGGACTTCGGCTCGACAGTTACATCAAGGCCTAGTTCGTCCTCAATTCTGTCAATGTTTTCCCCGCCTTTTCCGATTAGATGAGGGATGTCATCTTCCTCTACTTCCACCTGTACGTGGTTCTCTGAGAGGAATTCTATTCTAGGCCTGTCTGCGTACTGCTGGAAGTAATGCTCGAGCTGTTCCCGCGCCAGTTTCTGAGCGCCGGTTTCTTCCTGCTGTTCTGATACTGGTACGACTACTGTCTCCTCTCCGTAGGTGTAGATCTCGTACTGAGGAGTGTCGTCTTCAAAGCTTGAAACCTGTATTACAGGCCTTGCCAGATCTTCTTCTGTCATTCCTTCAGGTACTTTAACTGTAAGCTCTATCTTGTAGACCTCTGCGATCTTGGCATCTTTGATGAAGACCACGGTGTCGACGACCTGCGGAATCATTCCGAGTTCTACCCTTCCGATCAGTCTCTGGACGGCGTCGACTGCTTCCGAAGCGTGAACGATACCTATCATCCCCACTCCTGCAAGCCTCATGTCGGAAAACACCTCGAAGTCGTCGGTCTTCCTTACCTCGTCAAACACTGTGAAGTCAGGCCTTGCGAGAAGCAGGAAGTCGCCGGTGTTCTCCATTTCCCCCTCAAGCGCGGAGTACTGTGTAATATCGGGGCCTACATCAAGATCCCTAGGCTTCTCCATTGTCTTGACAACCTTGTTTTTGCTTTCGTAGTGTTCTGCCAGTGCCTGTGCAAAAGTCGACTTCCCATGGCCTGGTGCTCCCGCGACCAGGATTCCCTCGGCTTTCTGATCAAGTCTCTCCATCAGTTCTTCGCTCATCTCGTAGTCCTCAAGGGATACCTTGGCTACAGGCCTTACCGCGGTGATCTCTGCTTTCTCTGAGAAAGGCGGTCGTGTGATGGCGATCCTGTATCTCCCGATCTGTAGGACGGTGGCCCCTTCTTTCTCCATCTCTATAAGGCCTTCTTCTGAGGTTTCTGCTTTCTCGATTGCCTCTGAGATAAGTTCGTCGATGGTTTCTCTGTCCATCGGTGTGTCGCCGATTTCCTGGAGTTCGAAGCTTCCAGGCAGGCCTTTCTTAGCTTTCGGCAGTGCGCCCTGTTTCAGGTGGACGCTCATCGTGTTCTCATCGAAGTAGTTTTCCAGGCTGAACTTGACTTCCTGGTCTTTCTCGAAGAACTCTACTTTGATTCCTTTAGCTTCTGCTACACGGGCTTGAACGTTGTCTGCGGTGAAGAGTGTTGCATCCAGTTCTTCGGCGACATCTCTGATCAATGCATCGATTCTGCCGTGATGCGCGATCTCTATTTCTTCGACCGTTGGCCTTCTTCCTGTAAATTTGAAGTCGAGGCCTTTTTCTTCTGAGAGTTCTCTTATTTTCTTGATTTCTTCAATGCCTTTGTAGCCTGTTTCACGGCCCTGATTGGCCTGGTTCTCTAGTTCGTCGGTCACGAATTCAGGTATAATTATTTCTCCTTCTATCTCCCCGTTTTCTATTCGATCGGAGAGTATTCCATCGATTATTATCGAGGTATCCGGTACAATTTTCATCTTTAGACACCAGAGTATTGATTGGAAAGCTTGAAAACTCTACCTTTGATCTGAGAGATAAGTAAGTGTTTCATATAAATTTCTTCCTCTTCCTGTAAGTTCCACGTCTCCGAAATCCGTCCGTATAAGGCCTTGATCATCCTCCAGTTCTTCCGTAATTGAGTATATCTCGTTTCTCTCCATGTTCGTGTTCCGCCACATTTCCTCAGCTGTCCAGTCGCTTTCGGCGTAGCCGAGGAAGACTTCCAGATAGGAACTGTCTTGATATTCCGACATCACTTCCTCAAAGACCGGAATTCCAGCGCACACTGCTGCATCAACAAGCTCGCCTTCCCGCATTGTGCGATCAAGGTCTACACTAAAAGTAATCTGGTATTCCTTCTCCGAGCCCGGAACAGAAACACTGTCGAAATCCGGTTCAGGGAAATCACTTTTTTCCACTTCAACTTCTGTTGGTTGTCCTCCTGCATAATGATGTGCCATACTACAGTAAAACCTGGCATACAAATACTTTTGAACTTTGTCACTCCCTGGTGAATATTCGTTTTCTGTTCACATGGACAGGTATTTAAGGGATAGGATAGAAAAACTCTGACAGGAAGAACACAACATATTGTGGGGGAGGGAGAGAATTCTCCCAATATATTGAAAATCCGAGTTTATCACCGATAACCATACAGAGGTTGCTATACCCAAATGAAATGCATCTACTGTGGCGAAAGTTCGACACGGGTAGTGGACACACGAGAATCAGAAGACAAGGTAAGAAGACGCAGAGAATGCAAAAACTGCGGCCGAAGATTCACAACTTACGAAACCGCAGAAAAACTCGATCTAACAGTAGAAAAACGCGACGAGGAAAATGAAGAGTTCAAGGAAGAAAAAGTCAGAAGCGGAGTCGAAAAAGCCGCAAACAAGACCTCGATCTCAGACGAAGAAGTCGAAGAAATCGTGGAATCTGTCAAGCAGATGGTGAGAGGCCGCAAGAAAATATGTTCTGAAAAAATAGGAGAGAAAGTAAAGGAAGAACTTCAGAAAAGAGACGAAGTAGCATACATCCGATTTGCATCAGTATATGACTCATTTGAAGACGCAGAATCCTTCCAGGAAGAAGTTAAGGCCTTGAAAGAGGATTAAATTGTGATTGCCAACTAGTATTTCAATTAAGGTGCTATCATGACTGAATTAGAGCAAAAATCGGATTTCCAGCTACCGGTTAAAGAGGTAACTGGAGAAACCGTCGAGGAAAGACTGACAGAAAACGCCTACGAAAGAATTCTGCCCGCAAGATACCTCCTGAAGGACGAAGAAGGAGAAGTAGTGGAGACCCCGGAGGAAATGTTTGAAAGGGTAGCTAAAAACGTGGCACAACCAGACAAAGAATACGAAAGCGTGGACTTCGAAGAATCTTGGAAAGAATTCTACGACCTGATGACTCACCAAAAATTCATGCCGAACAGCCCGACACTGATGAACGCTGGAGCAGATCTACAGCAGCTCTCAGCCTGTTTCGTTGTTCACCCTGAAGACGACATGGATTCTATTTTTAACAAAGTACACGACGCTGCAAAGATCTTCCA
>JBDGSF010000068.1:0-6932 GCA_042217675.1 Candidatus Nanohaloarchaea archaeon
ATTACGTCTGTGGTAGAGGAGGTCTTATTTCCCACAATACTTTGATTGTTAAGCACGTTACCGAGGAACTGAAGGATGTAGCAGATGAACAGGATATCGATCTAGATGTTCTCTACGTAAACTCCAAGATGAAGAAGGTAGCGGATACAGAGTACCGTCTTCTGGCCAAACTAGCTAGACAGCTAGGTCAGGACGTTCCATCAACAGGTCTTCCAACAGACGAGATATACAACCGGTTCTTCAAAGGCCTTGAAGAACAGAAAGGGGTAGTTGTTATAGCTCTGGATGAGATCGATGCTCTGGTTAAAAAGGTAGGAGACGAGTTTCTCTACAACCTTACACGTATCAATGACGACTTGGAGGAGACCAAGGTATCTATACTAGGTATTTCAAACGATCTTAACTTCACAGAGTACATGGATTCAAGAGTTAAGTCATCTCTTTCCGAGGAAGAAATAATATTTCCGCCTTACAACGCTTTGGAGCTTAGAGAGATACTTCAGGAGAGAACTGAGAAGGCCTTTGTTGAAGGAAAGCTTGAGGGAGGGGTTATCTCGAAGTGTTCGGCATTAGCAGCTCAGGAACACGGCGATGCCAGGAGAGCTCTGGACCTGCTGCGTGTAGCAGGAGAACTGTCTGAGAGATCTGACAGCGATAAAGTATACAAGAAGCACGTTGACAGAGCCCAGGAAAAGATCGAGCGAGACAGATTGGTTGAGACTGTAAGGTCTCAGCCCAAACAGTCAAAGCTTGTGCTCTACACCATCCTTCAGATGACGGAGGATGAAGACGAGATCGCTACCGGCGACGTGTACAGCGAGTACAAAGAGCTCTGTGAGGATGTAGATGTCTCCGAGCTCACGCAGAGAAGGGTTTCAGGCCTTATATCCGAGCTTGATATGCTTGGTGTAATCAATGCAAAAGTAATCAGTAAAGGCCGTTACGGCCGTACAAGACAGATAAGCGTCGATCTCCCGGAAGAGATCAGATCTCAACTGGAGGAAATGGTAGAGGAGAAATTCTACCTCTAAAGGAAAGACGCTTTTTTTGGAGGGGTTTTGGCAGAGAATGAATGAAGAAGCACTGAAAGAACTAACTCAGCAAGGCTGCATTATCAGCAAAGATGCGGCAGAAGGCCTTACAGAGACCGATGTAGAGCTGATTAAAGGCCTTGATGCTACTCCGATGTATGTTTCTGAGGGAATGCTGAATAATCTTAGGGAAAGAAACAACAGTGTTGAGGAAGAAGTTGTACATGAAACTGAGGGGGGTAAACTGGTAGAGAAGACAAGGGTTGAAGAGCAGGAAGACGTTTCTTCTGAGAATGAAGACTTGGGAGAAGAGTTTGAAGACACAGGCTCGAAGTTCGATAGGGATAAAACTGTAAGAATCAAGGACGACCGTAACAGGAAAGAGCTGCGTACCAAGGTTGAGATTCTAGACGAGACAGATATTTCCAGGGATGAGAAAGATGTTCCTGAGTTTCTACAGTACTACAACGACCGCTACGACCGGATGAAGAAGATGTTGATGCGTAGAATGGAGATGAAATCCGCTACCTCGATAAAAAGACTGGAGTCCAGAGACGAAGGCGACGAGGCAACCACTGTAGGCCTTGTTAACGACAAGTACTCCACGAATTCAGGAAAGTACATTGTTGAGATCGAGGACAAGACTGGAACCTTCAAGGTTCTCGCGGATGAAAGAGAAGGGAAAAGAATAGTTGAGGACGAAGTAATAGGGGTCAGAGGAAACCTCGGTGGCGACATAATATATGCAGACGAGATCGTAAGGCCTGATCTTCCTATCCCACAGGGAGTAAAATCTACGAAGGAGAACGTTTCAGCAGCCTTTATCTCCGATTTCCACATAGGGTCAAAAGACACTCTTACCAAGAGGTTGAACCGTTTTGCTGAATGGCTTGACTCCTCCGAGGCCGAGAACGTAGGCTACCTGGTGATTCCTGGAGACGTGGTTGAAGGCGTCGGAACGTACCCGGGACAGGAGGAAGAGCTGGAGGTAACGGATATCTACAAGCAGTACGAAAGATTTGAGGAGTGGGTTGAGAAAGTTCCCGAGCAGATCCAGGTTCTGATAGGCCCGGGCAACCACGATATTACCCGTTTAGCGGAGCCTCAGCCAAGGATCGATGAAGACGTTCTTCCAACGATCTCGGATTTCAACAACGTCCACCTGGTTCAAAACCCGCAGACAGTCAGGCTTCACGCGATCAGGAGCAAAGGCATCAAGACGTTGATGTACCACGGCTACAGCTTCGACGAACAGATAGATAAGATCAAGTCTCTAAGAGAGAAGGCCTACGACGATCCAAGCCACGTTATGATCGACCTGCTTAAGAGAAGGCATCTAGCTCCCAGCTACGGCTCCAACCTGCTGTCTCCAGAGGAGAAAGACAACTTGATCATAGACCATGAACCAGATATCTTTGTCGCAGGCCACCTACACTCCCACGCCAACGAAAGCTACAAAGGAGTAAACGTAATCGCCTCCAGCACTTTCCAGGCCCAGACAGACTTCCAGAAACGTGTAGGCCACGAACCGGATCCAGGGAAAGTCACATTTGTAAACCTCAAAACCCGGAACACAGAGGTAAAACAGTTCTAAAAAACTGGTCAATACGGAGCTGATGATATTGAATACTGAAAAATACTTTGAAGAGATAAGAGAGAAGACTGAGAAGGCCTACGATATAGCTGAGGAAGCCCGGGATCAGTCAAAGGATCCTGAACAGAGGGTAGATATTCCTGTGGCCGAAGACCTGGCTGAGAAGGCCTCGTCACTTGTTATCGCGGCCCAGTTCCCGGAGCTGGAGGATCAAGGAGTGGCGGAGAGAATCCGTGAGTTAGAGGATGAGTACGGTAAGAACGATGAACGAGTCTCGTTCTCGATCGCCCGGGAGATAGCTGAAGGAAATTTCCATGAATTCGATGATCTTGAACTGGCCTGTGAGGCAGGGGTCAGGGTAGGAGTTTCCTACATGACAGGAGGTATTACGACCGCGCCTCTTGAAGGAATTGGAGATGTAAGGATCCGGGAAAACAGTGATGGAACGGAGTACCTTGCGGTGTACTACTCTGGACCTATAAGATCTGCAGGTGGGACGGCCTCGGCCATGAGCGTTCTTCTTGCTGATTACGTCAGGATCGGTGTAGGCCTTGACAGGTTCAAGCCTTCTGAGACAGTAGTTAATCGTTACGCAGCCGAGGTAGATGATTACTATACCAGGGTAACTGCTAAACAGTACTACCCTGAAAGAGAGGAGACCTCTATGATCGCGGAGAACGTTCCTGTAGAGGTTACAGGCAGTCCTACCGAGCAGCTAGAGGTCTCTAACTACAAGGATCTTGACAGGATAGACACCAACAGGATCAGAGGAGGAATGTGTCTTGTATACCTGGATGGTCTTCCTTTGAAGGCTCCGAAGATCAAGAAACGTATCGAGAAATGGGGTAAAGACTTTGGCCTGGAGCACTGGGAATGGGTGGAAGACTACCTTGATCTACAGCATGAGATACACTCTTCAGGCGATGAAGAAGATGGCGACTCGGACGAGGAAGAACACGATTACACGCCTTCAGACAAGTACCTGGGATCTTTAACCGCTGGAAGACCTATCTTCGCACACCCGGGCCGTAAGGGCGGTTTCCGGTTAAGATACGGTCATACACGTACAAACGGGCTTGCCGCGGTTTCAATGCATCCGGCAACCCTGGAGATCTCTCAGAGGTTCATCGCGATAGGAACCCAGCTGAAGACCGAGTACCCGATGAAAGGAACAGTAGCCACTCCCTCCGACGCAGCACATCCTCCTGTCGTAAAACTGAAAGACGGCGAGGTAAGGAAGATCAGGTCGAGGGAAGAGGCCCGAGAAGTAGAGAACAGGGTGGAGGAAATACTTTTCATGGGGGACATGATCGTCACTTACGGAGAATTCGTTGAAAACGGCAAGAAACTTCTTCCATCTCCCTACGTACCGGAGTGGTGGGAGAAAGACCTTGAACACGCCCTGGAAGAACAGGACGTAAAACTAGGCCGCGACTTCTCCGATAGAGATCCTTCTCCCGAGGAAGCATTCAAGATCAGCGAAAAACTTGGAATAAAACTCCATCCACGGTGGACCTACCACTGGAAAGACCTTGATCCAGAGGAATTCCAGGCCCTGTACAGTTCCCTAAGAGAAGGCCAGCTTGAAGGATCTAAAACCAAGAAGGCCCTGGAGAAACTGCTTGTACAGCACAGGCAGGAAGACGGAAAGATAAAGCTTCAGGAAAACGATCTCAAAGCCTTGAAACTTCTTCTGAGGCCTGATGAAGATAATGAAGATGTAGTTAGTTCAACAGGTTCTTCCTCAGAAGTAGTTGACGCAGTCCAGGAGATTTCCGGTGTGGAACTCGGCGATCCAGCTCCGCATTACCTTGGAGCGAGGATGGGGCGGCCGGAGAAAGCAGAAAGAAGAACGCTGAACGGAAAGCCTCAGGCCATCTTCCCCTGCGGGAAACAGGAAGGAGGCCGGATGAGAAACCTCTCGATGAGCTACGAGAACGGAGAAGTAGAGGAACAGATAATACAGAACTACTGCCCTGAATGCGGGGAAAAATCATATTTCTCGTACTGTCAGGACTGTGGATCGCCTACAGAACCTCTTTGGGTATGCAGCGAATGCGGAAAACAGTACAGAGAAGAGAAAGACGTGTGCGGAAGCTGCGGCTCTGAATCAGTATATAGATATGCTAGAGACCAGATAGATATTGAATCAATAATGGATAAAGCCCTGGACAACCTTGGAATGAGTCAGCCGCCGGAACTGCTGAAGTCTTTCCGGGGAATGACTTCCAAGACCAAGATAGTGGAGCCACTGGAGAAAGGCCTTCTTAGAGAGAAACACGATCTCTACGTAAACAAGGATGGAACGGTAAGGTACGATGCCACAGACCTACCTATGACCCACTTCAAGCCTCGAGAAGCAGGTGTATCTGTTGAAAAACTCAGAGAGCTCGGTTACAGAGAGGATATTAATGGAGAGCCTCTGGAGAACGAAGACCAGGTTCTTGAGATGAAGCCACAGGACATACTGATACCGGATGGAGACAAAACCCTGGCGGCCTCTGACTACATGCTTCGAGTTGCAAAATTCATAGACGATCTTCTGGAAGACTTCTACGGCCTTGAACCCTACTACAACGCTGAGTCAAAGGAAGACCTGGTAGGAGAACTTGTTATAGGCCTCGCACCTCACACCTCAGGAGGAACAGTAGGAAGAATAATAGGGTTTACAGATGCTAAAGGAATCTACTCACATCCTTACTGGCATGCAGGAAAAAGACGTAACTGTCTGCCTGGCGATACCGAGGTAAAGCTTGCGGATGGAACAACTAAGCGGCTTGATGAAATGTTTGAGAGCGGTGAGAACGGAGAAGAGGTTGATTCTACAGGTACGGAGGAAAGAGAGGTTTCTGAGGAACTGATCTCGGTTAAGGACGGCAGTGTTGAGACGGAGGAAGCGGTTAAGGCTGTAAGAGCTCCGGCTCAGAACTTCAAGCTGAAGATTGAGACTTCGTCAGGTAGAATGCTTGAGGCATTCCCTGATCACCGGCTTGAAACTGCTTCAGGAGAGCTTAGAGCCAGAGAACTGGAGGAAGGCGATAAGTTGCTTACTCCTGAAAGCATCTCCGTTGAACCGCGTGTCAAGGAGAGGATTGACCTGCTTGAGTTTACGAATTCGGTTTCAATCAAAGGAGTCAGAGATAAAACAGAGGCGTTGATCGAGGATCTTGGAGGCCTTAAGCAGGCCTCTGACAGGCTGGATATGTCGAAGAAGACTCTGGGCAACTACAAGTACCGTGACAGTATACCTCTGGAGGTTTTTAACCGGTTGAAGCAGCTGTCGGACCTGGATCCGGATATTGGCGAGGCAGAGATCGCGGCCAGGAGCGACAACGTCAAGTTGGACAGGTTTGTGGACCTTGATTCCGATTTCATGAAAATGTTGGGCTACTACCTGGCTGAGGGCTACATTCGGAAGTCCGAGAAGGATGGAGAAGAGTTCTACCAGGTTGCGTTTGCGTTCGGAGAGGAAGATCTGAAACAGAATATTAAGCAGTGTGTGGAGAACGTGTTCGGCATCACCCCTTCTGAAGGCGACCATATACTGACAGTCAGCAGCAGAGCGGTCTACGACCTGTTTGAAGGCCTTGAAATGGGGGAGGGAGCTCACTCAAAGAGGGTTCCCGACCTGGCTATGAAACAGTCTAAGGAGCTGGTTGCGGATATGCTTTCGGCTTACTTCGCCGGCGATGGATCATTAGAGAAAGGAAGGCTTCACGTCCAGGCCACAAGCGTTAGCAGAGAGCTATTACAGGATATAGATACATTACTCAAGAGATTCGGTATCTACGCCCGGTTCAGCAGCTCTGAAAGAGAGGCAGGCGGCATCCTCCTCGAAAAATACGGTGAAGAGCATTACGAGGGAAGAACTTTCACATCAAACAAGCTGCATATCCGTTCCTCCCACGCAAAGAAGTTCGGCGAAGAGATAGGTTTCGACCTGGGAAGAAAACAGAAAAATCTGGAGAAAGATTACGAACTGGAGCGCTCGCCACGAGAAGAGACAGAAGACGAAATGGTACTCCAAGAAGTAGACTCAATTGAAATAGTAGAAGCAGAAGAACGATACATGTACGATCTAGAAGTCAAAAACACTCACAACTTTATCACAGAAGAAAACATAGTAACGCACAACTGCGACGGAGACGAGGACGCCATACTGATGATGATGGACGGCCTCCTCAACTTTTCGCGACAGTACCTGCCTGACGCTACCGGAGCAAGAACCATGGACGCTCCGCTGATTTTATCGACGGTTTTGAATCCTGACGAGGTTGATGACGAGGCCTGGGCTATTGAGACTGTGG
>JBDGSF010000069.1:0-15105 GCA_042217675.1 Candidatus Nanohaloarchaea archaeon
CTTTTAAACCTCCAGCAGGCTATGAATCAGGCAAAAACAGCCGAAGAACGCCTTGGAAAACTTGATGCAGTAGTATCCACCCAGAGATTTAACTCCAGCATGGAGGCCCTGAAAAATTTAGAAGGAACCACTATAGGCGACCGCATGGAGTACGCATTAGACACTTTCAGAGGAATGCAAACCACGGTAAATGGCCAGGAAAAAGTATACAGTCAGCTGGAAAAAACTCAGAAAACCTACCAATGGCTTTTCCTTACCGGGATAATCGGCCTAGTGTCTGGTGCTGCAGCAATTTATGTATAAGAAAACTGTCTTAATACTCTTAACACTCCTAACAGGCACCGCCGCCGCCCAGGTCCCCGTTCATCTACAAGCCAATAATTCGCAAGGTAACACCGTTTCAGCAAACTACACTATCTTGCAGAACAGCAATATAGAGGCCTCAAGCCTTAACTCTCTTGACACTTCTCTACCCGGAAACGAGAACTACACTATCATCCAGGCCTTTAACCTCAGTAAAAAGAGCTTTAATGTAACGATATACGATCTAAATCTTACACAAGCATTTAATCCAGAGATACAAGTGGTAAATTATACTCGTAAGACTCCTTACCTGGAAAACCCAGGAAAGATATATGCAACGACTATAACTCATAATTACCGAACTGCTAAAATAAGTTACAACCGCAAAAACACTGAAAGAATTTTCTACTGCTCGGACTTCGACTTCAGCTCCTCCAAATGTTTGAACAGCGAACTCAAGACCTTAAACCAGTATGAGACAGGATCCGACCCTTTCTACTTTAACACGACCGATTTTAGCGCCTACACTGTAGGAGAGATTGCCCCCCGATTAAACCTGTCAGAAATAAAGATATACAATGTAACCGGTCTAACATCTCAACAAAAGAGAGACGGAGGAACTTTAATCGAGAAAGGCCTGAACCAAACATTTCAGATAAAGCAGAAAACAGCTAACAGTTACAGATTCGAGTTCCAGGTCCAGAACACCGGTACCGATAACTGGAGTATAAAGACAGAGGACAGACTAACACATAAAGGCCTCAGCCAGGACTGGCAGGTAGGCGACATCTGGTACGAACTAAACGGCACGAGAAACGGCGGAACATTTTCACTCGGAGAAGTAACCTGGGACACATCGAATAACGGCGTCCTTACAGCAGGCCCAAGTCAGGATTCAATGAATGCCAGCTACATAGTTAATGTAACTGATACAACACCTGATTCGTACCAGGAAGTCTTCAATGTTACTGATGTAAGCAGTGGCGCACAATCAGTTGACTGGCATACATTAAAAATAGAAAGACCCGGGGATCTAGGTGTAAAACTTTTCACACCTCCTAATAATACAATACTTCGTCAGAACGGCACTTTCTATATAGTATCGAACGTCAGCTGTTCGAATTACGACTGTGGAACAGTAAGTGCCACCCCAAGATATAACGCCTCTACAGGTCAAAAGGTAATACCTGAAAACTCTGGTAAACCGTTCTACCTTAAAGAAAACCCGGTTAAGAGCTGCAACCTTAACGCAGGTGAGACCTGTGAACTTAACTGGACAGCTAACGCTACTGGAGACCTGGAAACCAGGCATCTGATAGATGTGAACGCAAGTACATCTCAAGGCCTTTCACAGAACAACTCGGAAGACCATCTGGTGGAGATAGATACCATCATATCGATGAGCCTCAGCTTTGACGTGATAGACTTCGGCTTGCTGGATCCAGGCGTTCAGAACAGGCCGGCAAAAGGGAACTCTGAAGATAAGTACAATATCAGTATCTCAGAGAACAGCAAGCCTGTGGAAGAGCTCTGGATCAAGGGAACAGACCTTGTGTCCACTGCAGATCCTGATTACGAGATAGGAGTGTCAAACATAACATATGGCCTGCAGAACAATGTTTCCAAAAGCCATAAGCTCTCGAAAAACTATTCGCTTCTGGAGACCAATATAGATCCGGGTACAACGCTTACATCATACTACTGGATAGATGTACCTTATGGAATGACACAAAGCGGCTACAACGGCACAATAACGTTTAAAGCAAACTCAACTGACTGAAGATGAGAAGAGAAGTTATCTTAACGCTTGCAGCATTACTTATGATCTATCCTGTTACAGCAGATATAGCTTTGACAGTTCCACGTACAGATAAAACTGTGAAGGATCTTAACGCATCCTATAAGATAGGTGTAATAAATACAGGACCTGAAACAGATCTCAAGTTCCGCGCTGATGATGCAGATCACCTTAGTATTTCTATTCCCCGGGAAATCACGGTTTCTTCAAGCAAAACAGCCTCTCTGCCTGAAGGAGGAAGCTGGTACCAGGCCGCGCCCGGGAAATACTTCGAAATCGTTTACGTGCCTTTCACCGTTAGAATAAACGATAGAACGGACAGTAGGAACCACAGCTTTTCAATACAGGTGGAGTCAGTAAAGAACACCGATATCTCCAGGCCTCAGGTTTCGTACATCAGAGAGATCGGATTCTCTCTTTACTCAACTTCTCCGCAGATAAAAACAGGTTTTAACGGGAAACTGTGGGAAGCGGAGGAAAATTCGAGCTCCTCCAATCAGGCCAGTTCCAATCATTCTGAGAGCAGTGTGGAGGAGGAAAACCGGTCCATCAACAAAGATACCGGTAACGTCCAGAGACATACAAATAACTCAATTGAAGACCAAGGTATTGACGACGTAACTATCCTTCTGATACTAGGGATATTTACGGCAGCAGCCTACATACTTAAAGAGGTGTTTGCATGAAGAAGGCCCTTGCTGTAGTACTACTGGTTTTCATGGTCTCTGTAGGCAGTTCAGCTAGTTTTAAGGTTTTGACAAACAGTAGCAAAGTAACTGCGGATTCTAATCTAACCTTCAGGTATAATACCACAGACCAAGATGATTACACTCTCTCCTTGACTAATTCAAGAGAGGAACTGGTTCTCTCAAACACCCAGATGAACCTGGTAGAGAGTTACAACGTTACTAACTCGGAAAATAGCACCAATACAACAAACTCTACGGGCGAAATCACTACATACTACATCTATGAGTATGATTACCAGGTACCTCATCGACCAGAGGTAGGGGACTGGAAGATAAAAGTATTTGACGGTTTCGCAATGCTGAACTCCTCGATCTTTACAGTCTACCCGGAAAGACTGAGAATCGTCGAAGCCAAGATACTGCCTAACTTTGTAACAGAAGAAGACAGCATCAAGTTCAAGGCCCGTATAACCAATGTCGCCGAATCCGTAAAGACTGTGGAAACCACAGTAGCCAATACCTCCATAAAGAACGAAGAGCTTACACTGGAAAGCACCAGCAGTTTTTACTCCATATACACACTGGAAAACGGCGCACTGCAACAGGGAAAGTACAATTACACCGTAAAACTGGAGGGAGAGACCAGTTCCGATGCTTCAAAAAACAGCTTTACAGTTTACCCTGGAAACATGGATGCAGACAGCTCAACGATAGAAGCCAGTATAGCAAGCCTCTGCGGCGTAGAAGTAGCAAGGTTCAGGCCTCCTGGAGGAGGTGTAATCTCTTTAAATGGTACAGGTAGTTTCCTGGTGGATATCAGAAACAATGCAAGTGCAAGAACCAACTTCACCGCCAACCTTACCGTTACCTATCAAAACAATTCTGCATGGCATCCGAGAGAGGGTTACGACGAGCTAGGCCCAGAGCTGAACATGTCTTACAGACCTATTGAAAGCAATTCCTCTCTTCTCCCTGGAGAAGTTGCAGGGCCTTACATGCGAAAGTTCAATGACACCGACACTCTGGGCTGGTATACAGGCCATCTGCACCTGAGTGCTACCTGCCAGATAACTGGTGGCGCGATGAAAGATCCACAGGTTTACGGGACGGAGCATTTCGAGTTGACGGACTACGCAAACTTCAAGGTGCTTGTAGGCGGAGGAGGCTCAGGTGATAAAGGGAATCCTACAGGCGACCAGGCAGTTCCACGTGATGCTAACACTACAGGAGCCGAGTCGGATCAGAAGGTGAAGGGAAATAACAATAATCCTGGGAAGACCCAGGTACCTGAACCCGAACCAGAGCCTGTGCCGGAACCGGTTCCTGAGCCCACACCGACTGTTAACGTGAATCTGGAAACCTGGAATTACTCGGCTTCAACGGATAGAGGACGTTACGCCAGAATCAAACTGGAGGTTGAAAACATCGGAGAGAACCCTATTACAGGCCTTAATATCTCTCCCAGAACCGGTTCACTTCCAGGTTCCTGGCAGGTAAGATCGGCTTCCGTAACCAATCTCTCAGCCAACAGTACCGTGAACAGGTCAGTATTTATCCAGCCTGGTGAAGAGGTGACTCCTGGAACTTACAGGATTCCGATCTATGGCCTGACTGACAGAGTGGTCGATCTTGAGAAGGTTAGGCTGAAGGTGAATAAAGATATTTTCAACTCCAGTGTCAGGATCGTTGAGTCGCCACATACGATCAGGATAGGTTCGGGAGAATCAAATGCCATTCCATTACTTGTTCGTAACGTAGGCAAAGGACCTGTAACTGAAGCAGATGTAAGAGTTCAGAATGTCGGTAGCTGTGGGGAGGTAAGTGTAAGCGGGATCAAGTCAATCAAAGTAAATGAGAGCAGATCTATTGGAATACGGTTGAACGCATCTTCAAAGCTGGCTACATGCAATACAACAGTTATAGTGTCCACCAAAGATGGTTCATACTCCTTCTCCAATATAAAAGTAGAGGTGGTGCCTGAAAGAGGAGTTGTACCGCCCAAGTTCAGGTTCCCTCTATTTGCGACGGCCTGGACAATACTACTGGTGGTTTATTCCATTGTAATGACAAGGTTCGATCTGGAATCACTAACCATCAGAATTCCTTTTGTACTTCTTATAGCTGTTGAAGCAGCGATATTTCTCTATATCTCCGCCAACTACTACAGCATAGTACCTGGTTTCTTGCTCCCCTTCTAGAGCTCGTCTACCACGCTTTTACAGGTCTCAATAATGGCACCGGCTTTTATATCTATATTTTGAGTGTACTGCTCCTTATGCATCTTCTCAAAGAACTCTGCCAGCTTTTTCATTTCTTCAGGCTCGCTAGGAAGTTCCTCAGAAAGCTCCTTGTAAGTAAGCTCTCTCTGAATACCAAGCTCTGTCTCAAGATAACCTTTGATAACATGGGCGGTCTTAATCACAGCCTCATCGTTCTCAAGATCTGAATAGTTATCAAGTACTTCTTTAACATCTGAATCATTCATACCTTCGCTCTCTTCCATCCCTTCATCGCTGCTTCTGTCAATAGCTGAGGAAATACGTTCCTTTAAGTTATCGATCCTCTCGCGAGGGCTTGAGCTCTCACTTTCTTCCTCCTCTTCATCCTCCTTAACTGCCCCCATTAACATCTGAAGATCTTCCTCGGCCTCTTCACGGATTTCCTCCTCCGATTTCTCGCTTTCAGCGTTACTTGAATCACTTTGGTCCAGGGCTTCTTCCGCAACCTTTCTCAAATCGGATGTTGATGCTTTCTGCAGTTTCTCGCTGTCAAGGCCTTCGTCCTCTAGCCGTGTTATAAGTTCGGATCTTTCTTCTTTCTCTTCTTTAATGGTTTCAAGTTCTTCCAGAGGGATCTCCTTAAGTTCTTCTCCGGAGTAATCAACCTCTAAACTCTCCGCGATCTCTTTTTTCCTATCCAGATCTGAACTTTCCTCTGACTTCTCTGATTCATTGGCTTCCTCGTCTCTATCTTTATCCTCGTCGTTCTCTATCTCTTCCTGGCTAACTTCCTCCTCTTCTGTTTCTTCATCAGAGTCCTGACCCCCCGAACTGCTTTCATCTTCAGAGGTTTCTTCCCCGTCTTCTGATCCGGTATCCTTCTCAACAGACTCTATGTCTCTTTCAAGACTTTCTATGTCGCTTCGAGTTTTCTCAAGGTCGTTTTCGACTTTTTTCTTCTCTATTCTCTTATTTATAAAGCTCTTGGCTGTTTTCCGGTCTTTCACTTTTTTCTCAGATTTCAGAAGAAGATCTAAGACTTCTACACTCGGGTTTTCATCTCGTACAAATGATTTAATGTCATCAACAGTCCCTCCTACAAGCTCTATAAGCCTATCCTGTTCAATATCGCTTCTCTCTTCTCCAGAGATGTCTGTCTCCTCAAGCTCTGCAACATCATCCAGTAATCCCTGTATCCCCTCAAGATCTTTTTCAGCTATATCAAGATCCTCTGAAATCTCAATTTTCTCGATCTGAGAATCAATAAACTCAATTACCTTGCTTCGGTTCTTCCCGGATTTTTCAGCAGACTTCAAGGCCTCAAGATCCTTTTTGGAAACCTCAGTATTCTTTACTTTCTGCTTGAACTCTTCGACGCTACTTGTTACAAAGGAGGATACCTCATCTACTTCCAGTTTGTCGAGATCTGTCATATTATCACATTTAGCTTCTCTTGAATTTAGTTTTTAAGGCAAGATTTCTAGGTCAGTGCTTTTCAACACCCACTCAATAATTATCAGGACAGCACCTAGAAAGATAAAAGGCGTGGAAAAGTCCTGAACAGTCTTCTCCTTCTTTATACCTACAAGCTGAGGGTTAACATCTGTATTGTTGGTGACAAAGATGCTGCGGCCTCCAGTCCTGTTTGAAAGCCTTCTCAACTCCGCTACATTCAAGTTAGGGAAATCTGCCTTGGTCGCGTTATTTCCTTTGATCACGCCGTACTGCCTTCCCCTCTTATCCGTACCAAGGCCTATAGTGTAGATCGAAACATTATGGGTATTAGCAAACCTTATCGACTTGTTTATACTGGTGCCGACATTGTTCTCACCGTCTGTAATCAATACAACTCGCCGCGGAGAAGAACCGTTCTGGAGCAGAGTAGACGAACTGATCACAGCATCCCCAATAGCTGTACCGGCCGTATCCCCGATCGAAAGATTCGAAACAATTCTTTTCATCCGGGAGAGATCGGAGGAAACCTCGGCCTCCACATTCACCTGGCCGGAGTACGAAACAATCCCCAGTCTGGACTGGTTGGTCATGCCTTCAATCAACTCCAGAGAGATATCCTTGGCCGCGGCAAAACGCGTAGGCCGTATATCACTTGTAAACATAGATGAAGAGGAATCAACCGCAATAACATAGTTTGCATCCGCGACTTTCTCAGTCCTTACAACCTGAGGCCCTGAAATCCCGATGATCAAAGCGGTAACAGCACCAAGCTTCACCAGTGTCAGAACATTACTTGACCTCAAAAAATTTCCGCCAGCCACTTTCTCCAGGGTATCGTAGTTACCAAACCTCATCGCACGGGCCTTCTGCATCTTCCGCGAATAGATAGTAATACCGAACATCAGGGCCAGTACAAGGCCTAGCAAGGGAGCATACTGATACGAAAAAACTATGTCCATCTACCAGTCACCTCCCGATTCATCGAAGTACTCCGCAAACACAGCGGAGAACTCGTCACGTGTATCAACCTTCACAACTCCGGCTCCGGCACCTTCCAGCTTTGAAATCCTTGCTTCCTCCCTTCTCTGAGCTTTCTCGTTAAACTCTTCACTTACCTTGTTCGTATTAATTGCAATCTGCTGGGAACCGCTGGGAGACTTAAACCTCATGTTCCCGTTCTCAGGCATTTTGTAGTCCCTCAAGTCGCGCGTCATTATACAGAGAGTGTGCCTGAACTTCTCGGACGCAATCTTCATCTTCGACTTCCAGTCCCCCTCCATATCCAGGAAATCCGACACAATAAAAATCGCAGTATTGTTCTTAATCTGTCCAATAGTATCATTCAAGGCCTCCTCAAGGTTAAACTTGCCGCCGTAGTTCTCGAACTTTGAAGCCTCCATCAGTACTTTCTGGTACTGGGCCTGACCGCCGTCAGGAGTAATAGTTACCTGGTCATCCCCGAACATGCCAAAACCGGCGTTGATTCCGAAATCAATTGAGGCGTAGGTCAAGGCCGCGGCGACAACCGCGGCGTACTCCGACTTCATCTTATCCGCAGTACCGAACATCATTGAATCCGAAACATCCAGGATAATATACACGTCCATATCCTTCTCCTCCTCGTACTCCTTGACATACAGGTCATCGGTAGAGGCCGAGTTCTTCCAGTCGATTCTGGAAGCATCGTCCGTCACCTGGTACTGTCTCAGGTCGGAGAACTCGATGCCAGAGGCCTGGAACTGCTCCTTGTACTTCAAGGCGAATCTGAAAAGCTCTGATACTCTTTTAACCTCGGAGTCAACTCTTGCCGTGACGTCCTCTGAACTGAAGAAATCTTCCTCCTTCATAACCTATCTCACCGGCACGGTTTCCACAATATCCTGTATAATGTCCTGGACCTCGATTCCCTGGGCCTCTCCCTCGTAGTTGAGCAGGATGCGGTGGATGAAAACCGGTTCAATAATCGCCCGGATATCTTCAGGGGTTACATAGTGCCTCTTATCGTAGAGCGCATGGGCACGGGCAGCCAGTGCCAGGTTGATGGAAGCTCTCGGAGTACATCCCCACTCAATGTACTTACCGTACTCCAGGCCGTAATCGGATGGATTCCTCGAGCTGTCAACAAGGTCAACAATATACTCCTTGATCTCCTGACTGACAGTGACTTGCTTCGCAAACTCCTGGATATCAAGAACATCCTGCTGCGTAACAACCTCTCCAACATCGAAGTCCTCGTCATCCATGATATTCGCGTTCATATCGATAATCTTCTGCTCATTCCGCTTCTTAGGGTAATCAAGGTAAATCTTGAACAGGAAACGATCAATCTGGGCCTCTGGAAGGGGGTAAGTGTTATGGTTTATTCCTGTCGCGGCGTTTCCAGCGATGTAGTTATGGGTTTCTGGCACGCTCAGACCTATGACTTTTCCTTTGTATCCTTCCTTTTTCTCGATCTGTTGTACAGGATCGTAGAAAACATCTCCACTAACGAGTTTTTCGAGCTGTGATAGAATGTTCTCGGTTCTTGCAATCTTTACATCGATCTCTCTTTCAATATATTCTTCAGCTGCTTTGCTCCTAGAATCCGACTTGTAGGTCTGCCATACACTGTGTTTTGTTAGAGAAGTCTCGTTCACTATCTCGCTTATTCCTATACCGAAGGCCAAGGCCTTTTCCTGTGTAGTCTCAAAGCTTTGATCCTTTCTCTCCTCCAGTTTTGAATCCATTGCCTTAACGAATCTCTCAAGCTCGTATTCTGTCATGCGTCCTCTCCGACGGGCCATGTGGTACGCAGGATACCAGGCCTTATCTTCCATGTTACCACAGTTCTTGAACCCCAGATTCTCTACTACCTCGTTTATCTTGTCTTTATCTACAGGTAAAACCCTGTAGCTAGATGAATCATGATCTATCTCCGGTTCGTCGTCTCCTGGCCAGGTAAAACTCCGTAAATACTTCTTCAAACTCTTATCAGAGATTCTTACCCTGTACTTGTCCCCTTCATCGTAGATCCGCGGTCTTATGCCGAAGTCAATCAGGAGGTAAGTCATTGTTTCCGTGAGTTCTCTATCCTGCTGAGTCAATGTTACTCGATAGTTATCCTCTTTCTCATCGGCCTCATAATAGGTCTCTGACTTCATGAAGCTGTCTATAAACTCTTCCTTGAAAGACCTTGGAGCAGAAAGCAGCTCTGAAGGATTTGCCATATGGTAGCGTTCCTTGAGGTACCTCACAAATGGCTTTGACCTTACAACGGCATGTCTAACGTCTTCTTTCATCCGTGTCTCAACTTCCAGGCCCTGCTTCTCCGCCAGATCTATCCATCTATCCAGCATCTCAGGATAGTTCTTCTGCGATACCTCGATCCTATTATCTGTTATATGGCCTTCCGCCAGTGTAAAACCAAGGAAGAAACCCGCATCCGAATCAGCCCATGACCCATCAATTCTGTGAGTACTGTAGCTTTCCACATAAGTCGAGATCTCGACTAGACCAGTATCTATCTCTGAGACAATTTCATCTCCAACACCATTCTCGACGCCCTGAAGGTAGCCCAGTACCTGATCATACGTAGCGGAAATCCTCTCAGCTAACTCCTTCTTGGACAGGCCTCTGGCTATTCTTAACCTGTCTACGTCTTCAGAGCCGAAACTACCGTCTTCAACACTGTTCAAGGCCTGTTCAACATCGCTCTCTTTTATCACGTTGAACTCATCCCGGAGCTGGTCGACTACCTCCTCATGTCCGGAAAACTCTTCCTCTGGAAGATCTACAGTCTCAGGCTGAACAAGGAAATCGTCTTCCTTCAAGTCCTCGGCTTTCCTCCATCTCAACTTTCCGCCATCGTTTACGAGAAGAGGGTGCGTGGCATTGACTTCGATGCTTCGACCTGTCCGGGTCTCTATAGTATACATATCTCCCTCATAATCTTTCTCATATACCATACAATCAGTCTCTTCAACATTTCCGTTAGAATTCAAGTGGTTACCTACTACTTCTTCGGCCCTGTAAATCTTCTTATCTTCATCCTCGTGGACTACTTCTCCCTTGCTTTTAGCTAGTTTCAAAGCTTCCTTAGCCTTCATTAGTTTGCCATTAAGGTAAACAGTTTCTTCAGGATGTAAACTTCCTCCTTGTTCGGTAGGATTCTGTGTAGCCAGTGTAAAGAATGGCTCCGGCAAGTGAAAGGTCTGATCGCCGATTGAAACCTTGTGCTCCTGCATAGCTTCAAGCATAGCGCTCTGAACCTTTGGAGGCGCACGGTTAATCTCGTCAGCAAGTATAAAGTTGGCGAAAATCGGGCCTTTCTCAACGTAGAAACCCTTGTCCTCGTTGTAGGCCTCGACACCGACGATATCGCTCGGAAGCTTATCCGGTGTGAACTGGATACGGTTGAAATCTGTGCCTTCAACGACACGTCCCAGCTGCTCAATCAAGAGACTTTTCCCAAGGCCTGGAACACCCTCCAGCAAAGCATTACCGCCCGCAACAACAGTCAAAAGTATCTGATTAATAACCTCTTCCTGGCCAATGTAACCTTTCTGAATCTCATTCTCCATCGTCCGGATCATCTCACCGAACTCCTCAGCCTTCTCACTCATCTCATCCTCAGAAAGATCAGCATACTTACTAGCCATAATACAAAACACGCAAGGCCTGAATAAAAAAGTCTATACCCAGGTTAGATTGAAAATTTATCTGGTAAAGAAAAAGAAGAAAAAAGAAATGTGAAATGTTAGACTAAGCTCTATGATTCAGGTCCTGCAGTGTAGTCAGATGTCACGTAGAACGTGAGCTGGCCTGCCTGGACTTGTCCTGTAGGTACTCCCTGTGGAACCTCGATTGCTGCGTCAATTACTAACTGCTGACCAGGCTTGAGCATAGAGCTAGAGGATCCTGTGCTCAGTAGGAACTGTGTCTGAGATGCGTTGGCATCAGTTCCTGCTGTCAGGTCGGCTACATCGCCTGCCTGCACGTTGTAACGTGTTCTGATCACGTGCGGTTGTGAAATTGTGGCTCCAGGAGTACATCTTGTTAACAAGTCGTACTTCCTTGTGACTGTGGAACCACCTACTGTGTAGTTCAGCTTGACCTTTGAACCTGTGAGGCCATAACTACCACTGGTCTCTTTGATTGTGTAGTTCGAGTAGTCTGATGCGGTAGCTCTGAAGTCTACTGTTCCGAACTTGCTTGAACTGTGTACAGACTGGCCAATTCTAAGCTTGGCGTTACCTGAACCGTCACAGACGTCGTTGGTACTTCCTGTTACGATAGTGTAGAAGTACCACTCGTTTCCTGCCTGAAGTCTTCCTACGTATGTGTCCTTCGCAGTTCCTGATGATAAAACAGTGCCAGGATCTGCTCTGATGTAGGAAGGGATCTCTCCTCGGCTTGAGCTCCAGGAGTTTGCGAACTCGTAACGGTTTACATAGTGGTAAACCGTGTCATTCCCTCTCACTGCCGTACTACTGGCATCGGAGGGTTTAATCTGCAGGAAGTTACCCGCGTCATAAGCTGAAGGATCTCCTGTTCCGAATGGGTCGCTTGTAGGGTGTGTTGCTGACGCCCAAACTCTGTCAATGTACTCGGATCCAATGTTGTCGATTGTGAATGATCCGAACCGTGGGCTCTCCCCAGAAGTCTCTTTAGTTGTTTGTGTTCCTATGTTAAGACCTGTAAATGTAAGAGAGTTGGGCTTCACATCGATCTCTGTTGTACTGCTTACGGATACAGTGATGTCGGAACTCTCGTTCTGTGATGTGTCATTAGTGTCAGGAGTGTTTGTGTCTTCTAAGTTGCTTCCTCCATTCGTAGCAGCTGCTGCTGTAGCGACCATTCCGAGAGTCATGAGTGCTACCAGTGCTACTGCTGTTGCTTTTTTGTTCATATTGTCACCTCCTTGAAGTTGTAAAGGGTTTTGAGTTGTACCAGCCCTATAGGGTTGGGATGTTCAAGTTCTAGGTTTGACTGATCAGTCATCCCTGATGCTGGTGAAGAAGAACTATGCGAAGGGTTCTCTTTCATGTTGATGTGTTCTGTGGTCATATGCGGATGCACTGTGGTTTACTGTGTTTCAAAGCTAAGATCCCCCTTCTGTAACCCAATTATCGGAGGCTGGTATAAAAAGGTTCAGCCTTTTTGAGGCCCTGGTTTCTCCTAGAAACGTTGAAAATTAACCTATTAAATGATCTAAGCCCAATAAAGGGTTTATGAAGAAACTGTGTTTAGCGATCTTGATGCTTTTCCTTGTTTCAACGGTTTCAGCGGCCTCTATAGGTGTTGCTCCAGGGTTCCAGAACTTTGGCGAAATCCAGAAAGGAGAGAGAAGAGTAGCAAACCTATACATAACAACTTCAGGATACGATAATCCTTTCCCGGTAGCCCCTGAGATGGGAGACCCACTGACCAGCACATTCATGAACTCTGAAGGCCCTGTACCTCCTTCCCAGTACTCCGGCGAAAGCATTGATTCATGGATAACTTTCGCGCAGGACACCTATACTGTTACACCAGGGAACACTACTTCTTACACCCTTCAGAACGGTGTGCCGGTGAATGCAGCCGGGAAGGCCAAGTTCTACGTCGATGTTCCTCTAAATGCGGAGCCAGGATACCATGCAGGCATGATTAACGTTAATCCTCAGCTAGGTAACTCTGGTACCGGCTTCGGAGCGACAGCCAGAGGCCAGTCAATGTATACTTTTGTATTCAGGGTTCCAGGCAACGTGGTCAAGGATATCTCCGTGGTCGATGTGAGAGGTATCAGGACTGGTGAAAACGAGGCCCGTATAGATATGAGGATAGCTAACCGTGGAACAGTGACTACGGCGATAAGAGGAGCGGATGTAGGAGTCTACAGACTGGGAGGGCAGAAAGTAGGTGAGGTAGACATGGGTTACTACAATCTTAAACCTGGAGAAACAACGGTGGTATCCACCAGTATAAACTCCGGCAGCATCAGCCAGGGAAGCTACAGGATTAACGGAACTATCAGTTACATCGGCGGCAGCTCTTTCCTGGGGCAGCAGACTTTCTCACTGGCCGGCACCATAACACAGAATCCAGGAGACCCCCAGGAATTCGCCCAGCCTGAGACACCTCAGAAACAGGGAGGCCCTCTATGGCTTCTGACGCTGTTCGTGGCGTTGGTGGCGGTTGTAATGTACGCCTTCGAGTTCGACTTTTTCTCCATCACACTTGTGAGCGGAGGCCTTGGAGTAGCCGGCTTCATCTTGATGACAGGTATCCCGAACTGGACCCTGCTTATACTTTTAACAAGTACGGCGGTAATACTGATGTATGGATAAGCTTCCGGAGAACTTTGACAGGGATAAAGCCAGGAAAGCTGCCTTTGGAATAGGGGTAGGCCTTCTGGTAATCCTTATGGTAACGCCTTTTGCAGCTGACAAAATACTTGTAGAGAAGGAAAGCTTTACGCTTCCTGCTAACGCGACAGTTGTGAACCCTGAAAACGTCAGTGTAGGTGTTGCAGCAGGAACGGAAAACGCTCTGGACTTCGGAAGGCTTATAGTTAACGCAACTAACTCCACCCGGTACGTGAATGTTTCCACGCCAGGATCAAACATTGCTACATTGAAGGCCTCAGGGAATATCTCAAGCTACCTGGATTATCCCAGGTACGTCAGGAACGCGTCCTCAATCCCTGTAGAGATGCAGGCCATAAAAGTAGGAAACTTCACAGGAAACCTAACCGTCAGAGTACAGATACCTAAAAAAGAGCTGGGAGAGAAATGGTTAAGAATAAAGCACTCGCTCTACTCGTAACCGGCTTTTTCTTGGTCGGCGGTACATCCGCAATCAGCCTTCACGTAAGCATAGACTCAATCACAAAGGCCGACGTCAAAAACGTGCAGTACCAGAACAGTACCTCCATCAACGACGTTAACACATCAATAATGAATACAGGTTCTATAGGCTGCCAGTACCGACTGAAAATGGCCTACAGCTACAGAAACAAGACTTACTCATCATACTCCAGTAACAAGGCCCTGTGGCCAGGATCCTCAGAACTTGCAGAACTGAAAGCACCGGTATTCAACTACACAGGCCCTGTCAACTCCACACTGTACGTAGAATTCTGCGATCAAACCAAGAAAGTCGCCGACTTCACATTCAACTCGACAGAAAACATTACAATCAACAATACTCTGGACAGCACAACAGTAAAGGCCTCATCACGCCAGGCGAAAATACAGCTTGATGTACAGGAAGGAGTACTGATACCGATAGATACTCCGGCATACTGGAAGGCCTCATCGGTAGAGATAGAGAACGGATCCGCGACCGTAGAGTACCAGGCCCCGATCTTCGACTCCGATGAAAACCTGACATACATGGTGAAACACGGAGACCAGATACTTGGTAAAACAAAAGTCGAGTTGAAGGCCCAGAAAACCCTTCTAGACACGATAATGTCGGTCAACAGGAAACTACTTTACGGCCTGATCGCTTTGCTCGCCGCACTCAACCTCTTCCTCCTCCAAAGAACTCTAACAAACAGGAATTAAAGATTTAAAGTACTCCGCGCACAATTCACAACTAGATGTCTCCCAAAAAGAGATATACCAAACTAATTCTAGCAGGCCTACTAACACTGGCCTTCCTCACCACAGCGACAGCA
>JBDGSF010000007.1:0-5597 GCA_042217675.1 Candidatus Nanohaloarchaea archaeon
GCGTATCTCCTGAAAGACAGAAGACTTCAGGGCCTTTGATCGAGATGAAGTTGGAGTCGGATTCGTTCGCGATGGCTTTCGCAAGCATGGTTTTGCCTGTTCCTGGCATTCCGTACAGGAGGATTCCTTTCGGAACGTCGATCCCCATTCTGTCGAATCTCTCCGGGTATTTCTGAGGCCATTCCACCATTTCCTTGAGTCTGTCTTTTGTATCTTCAAGGCCTCCTATGTCTTCCCAGGAGGTGTCTGGAACTTCCACCATTACTTCTCTCATCTGGCTTGGCTCGACCATTCTCATTCCTTCTATCATTGCGTCTCTGTCGACCACAAGTTTCTCCAGTACCTCGCTTGGTATCTCTTCGTCCATGTCGATTTCTGGCAGTACGTTTCTTATCACGCTCATGGCGGCTTCCTTGCACAGTGCTTCAAGGTCTGCTCCGACGTATCCGTGGGTCATGTCTGCGATCTCGTCCAGGTCGATGTCGTCGGCCATAGGCATGTTTCTGGTGTGTACCTGCAGGATTTCTTTTCTTCCTTCGCTGTTAGGCACTCCTATCTCGATTTCTCGGTCGAAGCGGCCTCCTCTTCTCAGCGCGGGGTCGATGGAGTCAACGCGGTTGGTGGCGGCGATAACTATGACGTTTTCTCTTTCTTCAAGGCCGTCCATCTCGCTGAGCAGTGTCGATACCACTCTTCTTTCTACTTCTCCGCCTGAATCGCTTCTTTTCGGTGCGATTGCGTCTATTTCGTCGATGAATATTATTGCTGGTGCTCCTTCCTGCGCTTCCTCGAACTTTTCGCGCAGCTGTTTCTCTGATTCTCCGTAGTACTTGCTCATTATCTCCGGGCCGTCAATGCTGAGGAATGTTGCGTCGGCCTCGTTCGCTACAGCCTTCGCCAGCAAGGTCTTTCCTGTTCCGGGAGGCCCGTGTAGAAGTACTCCTGAAGGCGCGTTTATGCCCAGTTGCTGGAACACCTCAGGGTGTTTGAGAGGTAGCTCGATCATCTCCCTGACTTTCTGTACTTCTTCGTCGAGGCCTCCTATGTCTTCGTAGGTTACTTCTGGCACGCTTACTTCTGTCTGACTTGGTTCTACGGCTTGTTGTTTCATTTCGATCTCCGTTGCGTCTGTTATTTTTACCGCGCCTTTCGGCTTGGTGTTTACAACTGAAAGTTTAAGGTCTCCGAACCCGAATCTCATGTTTTCAGATCCGCTGCCCATGAATTCGTCGAAGAGGCTTGGTGACATGTCTCTGTTGGATCCGGGAACTACCAGGTCTCCTTTCATCAGGATACGGCCGCCTAATCCTCTTTTGAAGTAGTTAGGGTTGGATACCTGCATCATCACTCCTTCCTCCGCGGGCGCCAGCACCACTTTGTCGGCTTCTTCTACGTCCGCAGGCCTTACGTCTACGTTTTCTCCCAGGCTTGTTCCTGCGTTTTTACGCATGTAGCCGTCCATCCGGGCGATTCCAAGGCCTTTGTCCGCAGGGTAGCTTCTGGCTACTATACCGGCGGTTTCTCTGTCTCCTTCTACTATTACTCCGTCGCCTTCTCTGACGCCTAGTTCTTCCATGATTTTGCTGTCTATCCTGATTACTCCTTTACCTACGTCCTGTTGGGCGTTTGGAGGGACTTCGCCGACACGTAGTTTTACCTCGTTATTTTCTTCTGTCATTCTGTTCACCTTCTTTGTCTGTCTGTATCTTGTTGATTATGTGTGGGTCCTGCAGCAGGACCTTGAATATGTGGTGCGAGACTTTCTCTCCCCACTCGGTAAAGTAGTTCTCTACCTGTTTAACATGTTGGTTTGAAATGATAAATACTGAGTCGTCGATGCAGACGTTAGGGATTTCGTCGAAGAGACCGTCTTTCTCGTACTCGTATTTCTTCCCGTTTCTCTTCACTGTCTGCCTGTATCCGAAGAGGCCTCTGTAAAACTTGTTTCTCTCGTACACTGATTCAAATCTGTCGCGTTCAGTATTGTAGGTGAGGAGAGATGCCTCTTTTGACATAGGTAGGGCTGGGTCTTGAAAATTTAAATAATTTTTATTCACGTCAGTAAAAAACTGTTTTTTGCTTGAAAGTAACGATAAAAGATTTCCATTCGAAGTTCTCGGTGTGAAAGTTGAACGTGTATCAACCCAGTGCGAGTCGATTGACTCGCTTCTGAATGGAGGGGTGGAGAAAGGGATAATCACCAATTTCTTCGGTGAATCCGGAACAGGCAAAACCAATGCATGCATACAGGTAGCTGCAACCGTCGCTGAAGAAGGAAAAGTGGTTTACATCGATACAGAGGGAGGTTTCTCTCCTGAAAGATTCGAACAGGTGGCCTCGGAGAAGGAGCTGGAAAATCTTCTTCTTAGAGATCCTGTCGACTTTGAAGAACAGGAGGAGGCCATAGAATCGCTTTCGGAAGTAGTGGACTCTGAAGACGTTGAACTGGTTGTTGTAGACTCCGCAGTATCTCTCTACAGGCTTCAGGTGAACGGCGACAACGCTACAGAGATAAACCAGAGGCTTTCCAGACAGTTCTCAGAGCTTTCGAAGATCGCAAGAACACACGATATTCCTGTGCTCATAACTAACCAGGTCTACACCAGCTTCGACGAAGAAGACATTGAACTGGTAGGTAGAGACGTTCCACGTTACTGGTCGAAGGCCTTGCTCAAGCTTTCAGAGAAGCAGGATGGAACACGCAAAGTAAAAGTGGAGAAACATAGATCGATCCCTGAAGGTAGAAGCACCGAGTTCGTAATAACGGATGACGGCCTTGAAACACCGGAGAACGGAGGCCTTTTCTGAAGATTTAAACACCTGAAACACCAATCACTACACTATCGAAGAGGAAACAAAGTATGAAAGTAGCGCTTTTAGGACCTGAAGGAACTTACACTCATCAAGCAGCAGAAAAATATTTCGACAGCCTAGAGCCGCAGTTCTGCTCAACTATAACAGAAGTTTTTGAATCAGAAGTTGACGCAAAGCTTGTGCCGATCGAAAACTCGCTGGGCGGCGGAGTGACGGACACTATCGATCTACTCAAGGAAGAAGACGAGAAAATCACTGGAGAAGTAGTACTGCCGATCCAGCACGCACTTATCTCAGACGAAGAAATAGCGGATATCGAAAAAGTAAAATCTCATCCACAGGCCCTTGCACAGTGCCAGGAAATCATTCAAAAGCATAACTGGGAAACAGAAGAAGCAAACTCGACCGCAGAAGCAGTGGAAGACCTTGGACAGGGAGAAGCAGCACTGGCCTCTGAAATCGCCGCAGAGATAAACAACAAGAACATATTGCAGAAATCGGTGCAGGACACTGACTCAAACGTCACCCGTTTCCTCGTCCTCAATGGAGAACCAGAGGCCCGAGAGAAGAGTTCGCTTATACTGGAACCTGGAGAGGACCGACCTGGCCTGCTTCACGCAATGCTTTCCTGCTTTGCCGGCCACCAGATCAACCTTACGCATATCCAGTCAAGGCCTACGAAGGAAAAACTTGGAGAGTACTACTTCTACGTCGAGGCACAGGCCTCGGGAGAAAAACTTGAGAAGGCGATTAAATGCCTGGAAACGTATGGAGGCGTCCAGAAACTCGGAAGCTACAAGGAGACTGAACGATCTTAACGTGATATAATGCGAGAAAGAATCGAAAACATTAATCTATCCATCAGAAAGATATCGGAAAAAGCAGCTCAAAAAGACGACGTCGTGAGATTCGATATCGGCCAGCCAAGCTTTGACACGCCAGAACATGTAAAGAAGGCGGCAGAAGAAGGCCTGGAGAATAAACAGGGCTATTCGCCTATGCTCGGCCTTGAAGAACTCAGAGAAGAAGTAGCTAGGGAAGAATCCGCCAAGATAGGCCTTGAAGTCTCTACAGAAGAAGTAATGGTTACTACAGGAGGAATGGGAGCGCTCTTCTCGATTTTCTCCGCAAGACTGGCAGAAAACGATACGGCGGTATTCAATGATCCGTGCTGGGGGCCTTACAAAATGATCTCAGAGGTAAATGGAAACCAGTGGGAACAGGTAGAGTACTGGAACAAGAACAGAGAGCTTAGAGAGGAAGCTCGAGAGAAGATAGCGGAGGCCGACATGATGGTTGTCAACACGCCTGGAAACCCGACAGGCTACGCGCTTAACAGGGAACAGGCCCGTAAAATAGCAGAGGTAGCAGAGAAAAATGATACATTCCTCGTATCTGATGAGGTATACCACAGACTTGTCTACGATAAAAGGCATCACTCTCCTGCAGCGTTCGCTGAAAAAGCGGCGATAATAGGTTCGACCTCCAAGAACCATGCAATGACCGGCTGGCGAGTAGGCTGGGTAGTAGACTCTCCCGAGAACATTGAGGAATACGCCAAAGTCTCACGTGCCTCTACCGCGTGTCCTCCAAGGATCTCCCAGTACGCAGCGATAGAGGCCTTAAAGAATGATTCTCACGTCGAAGAAATGAGAGAAGTCTATAAGGAGAGAAGAGATCTCCTGGTTGATAGAATGAATGATCTTGGCTGGAGCTTTGAAAGGCCTGAAGGAGCGATCTACGCATTTCCCGATGTTGGAGAGGACTCCTGGGATTTCGCTATGGAAATGATTGATGAAGGCGTTGCAATGGTTCCTGGAGAACCTATGGGGCCTGAAAGCGATGAAAACGTCAGAATCTGCTTCGGTTCTACAACCAAGAAGGAGATAGATAAGGCCTTTGACAGGCTGGAAAAAGAGGTTGATTAACGTGATCGATCAAAAAGTTGCGATAGTCGGCGGCACCGGAAAGTTCGGTCAACATCTTGGAAAACACCTGGAAAAGGAAAACGATATTGTTATCTCAGGAAGCAGTCCTGAAGAGGCTGAGGAAGTGGCTGAGGAGTATGGATGGAGCTACGGCAAGAACACGGAGATAGTGAAGGATGCTGACGTTGTGGTCGTGGCGGTTCCTATCTCAGTGACGGAAGAAGTCATTAATGAAATAGGGCCTCATGTCCCTGAAGACGCACTCTTGACAGATATCACCAGTGTGAAACAGATGCCTGTCGAGACAATGAAACAGTACTCGGACGAGGTTCTGGGAATGCATCCGATGTACGCGCCCAGCAACTCGATCAAAGGCCAGAAAATCGTAATGTGTCCGGAAAAAGGCAAGAAATGGACTGAAATGGAGGAGTTCTGGGAGGAGCACGGAGCCGAACTCCACTTCACAGAACCAGAGAAACACGACAAAGCAATGAGCCTGGTTCAAGGCCTGATGCACTTCTCAGAACTGGTCGTTGCTGATGTAATCAGAAAGTCTGAACTTTCCGGAGACGACATGGAAGAGTTCTCCTCACCTGTATACCAGTTGATAACGGATCTAACTGCGAGAATGCTGAACCAGAAACCCGGACTCTACGGAAGCATACAGGCCAACAACCCTGAGAACGAAGAAGTGAGACAGAGATTCATAGATTCCGCGGAAGACATTCGAGAAATAATAGGTGACGAAGAGGCCTTCGCTGAAAAGTTCGAGGAGCTTGGAGAGGAGTTCGACCTGGAGGGAGCACAGGACCGCACAGATAAGGTTATAGAGTTTCTTTCTGGCGAGGTCAGATA
>JBDGSF010000007.1:5697-14507 GCA_042217675.1 Candidatus Nanohaloarchaea archaeon
GAGAACATCGATGAGATAAACAAAGAGATAGCTGACAAAGTAGAGGAAAGAATGGAGGAAGTCTTCCGAATCGTTGAATACAAGGAAGAAAACGATCTAGAAGTCAAAGACAACGACAGAGAAGAGCAGGTTGTCCAGCAGTTTGCTGATCTCTTTGAGAAACGCGATCTGCCTAGGGAAAGAGGCCGTCAACTAGGAAGACTCCTGATCGATACCGCAGTCGACGCGGAAAGAGATATGATTAACTAGATCTACCAATCATCTTTGCTTGGGCAGTCAGGATCGATACACATTTCATAGTCTCTTCCATTATCTCTTTCTACTCTGATCATTGGTTTACCGCATTCCTCGCATTCCTTGTCCAGGCTTGAAATATCGCCGTTGTTAGGTAACGGATAAGTGTTCTCGCAGTCAGGATAGTTGGAGCATCCTACGAAGCGAGAACCGTTTGACTTGATTATTCTCAAAGTTCCGTCATCGCATTTATCGCAAGGCCCTAACTGTCTTCTTCTCTTCCTCTCTGAGTCAATGGTTTCAACAAGGTGGGCGCCGATCTCTTTCTCGTTCTCCTTGAAATCCTCTAGTGTCTCTCTCAGTTCTTCACGGGCCTTCTCAAGCACTTCTTCTCTGGTGTTATCGTCGTTCCTTATCGCCTCCATGTTTTCCTCGAACTCCCGGGTAAGTTCTTCGCTCAGGAGATCTGGAGCGTACTCTTCCAAGGTCTCGACAATTGTAAGGCCTAGATCCGATACCTCGATAGGATCTTCCTCAATGTAGTTCCTGTTGTAGAGCCGATCAACCACCTGGGCCCTGGTAGCCTTCGTTCCCAGATTCTTCTTCTCCAGTTCAGATACGATTCCTGACTGCGAGTATCTTCTAGGAGGTTGGGTCTCCTTCTCCATGAGCTCAAAGTCCTCTATATCAAGAACCTCTCCCTCTTCAAGGCCTGGAAGCTCTGCCTCCTCAACATTGACGTAGGGGTCGTACAGATCAAACCAGTTCCTCTCCTTCGTAACCTTGGACTTGGCCTTAAACTCGTGGCCTTCAACCTCTAGTGTCATGGTCAGTGACTGGCGCTTCGCAGCCTCTCCAAACACTGCGAAGAAACGCTTTGCAATCAGGTCGTAAACCTGCCCTTCTCTCTTTGAAAGGCCTGAAGGATGCTCCCCTGTCGGGTAGATAGCGGGGTGCGCATCGTCCTCCTTCTTGCCCTGTCGAGTATAAAGATCGTCGTCATCTTTCTTCAATACTTTTTTTGCTGGTTCTTCGAGTTTATCCTGCTTCTTTAACTTATTCAAGATGTTTTTGTATCCGATCTTCGGAGGAAGCTTCTGAGACTCGGTACGAGGATAGGAAATCAGGCCGTTCTCGTAGAGAGTCTGGGCAATGGCCTGAGTCTGCTTAGGGTTAAGATTGAACTGAGAAGAGGCCTCTTTTTGAAGGCCTGTCAGGTTGAAAGGTATTGGAGGATTGTGCTTGTAGTTATTGATCTTGATGTTGGAGACCTGGGTCTTCTCCGCGTCTTTAACCTCTTCAAATATCTCGTTGGCGGTGTCTTCTTCCCAGATACGGTCTTCTTCGTCCTCCCACTGGGCCTCGAACTCTTCGTGTTTCAGGTAGATTTCCCAGTAAGGATCTGGCTCGAACTCCATGATCTCGCGCTCTCTGTCCGCAAGAACCTTTAATGCCGGGCCCTGCACTCGTCCTGTGGAGAGGGTCTTGTAACGATTATTCTCTCTGACTGCCTGCATCAATGCTCTGGAGACGTTTACGCCGTAGTAGAAATCAAGGTAGTGTCTTGTGAATCCTGCTTCTGTCATTCCACGGTCATAATCTTCTAGATCGTCGAAGGCCTCCTGTAGATCGCTCTGAGTCAGTGTGGAGAACTTCATTCTCTTTATTCTTTCTTCTGGTGCTTCAGCAATCTGTTTTATGACGTTGGCTCCGATAACCGATCCTTCAAGGTCGAAGTCGCATGCGTTGATGTATTCGTCTGCTTTCTCGATCTGGTCTCGGAGGTTGTTGTAGTACTTCTTCATGTAGTCCGCTGAGTCATCTGTCTCGAATGTGGGAACCCATTCAACGTCGAAAACAGGGTAGTCCCATCCATCGCTTACCTGTTCAAGGTTGAAGATATGGCCTACCGCTGGCGCGATAATTATCCTGTCGCCTTCCTTGTTGATTACATAGTTTTTCACTCCTCTGTTTTCTTTAATCGAGTAGTCGCCGAGGGCTTGAGCTATCCGGCTTGCTACCTTTGGTTTCTCTCCGACAAGTACTGTCGTTGCCATTGGGAAACTGATTGACTGAGAAGTTTAAAAGAAGACAGGGGTAGAAAAAGAAGGAAAAAGAAAAGGCCTTAGATACGTCTATCTCATTGAGCCTGAGAGCATTGATGCGGCTACAAGCAGTGCTGCGGACAGTACTGCGAAGTCTCCGCCAGGTGCGTATCCTGCGAGTTCTGCTCCGTACTTCACCATGAATACTGTTACGAAGAAGGAAACCACTCCCAGCAGGATCATTACTACGTAAGCCACCACGCTCTCAAAGAGCTCAGCTAATGCGTCCATTATACTCATGGTTTAAACCCGTAAATGTTTCTGTTCTCATTGCTTAAGTTACTAAAGGCCTCAGAGCGAATCCATAAACGCTACCGAAAATGATATAATGATGCCACTATATAGTAACAATATGTCGGACCCGGATTTGGTAGAGGGGGTAGTGGATGCAGATGCTAGAATCATTTACGAGGACGGTCGTGAAGAGAGAATAGACTTTATGGACATTATGGATTACGTTAACAGGCCTCTGGACCGTGATCTTGTTGAAGATTACATAGAGTCGAAGAGACAGTTGAACAACTCTATGGGTCCGGAAAAGGCCCAGGTTGACAGGGAAGCTGATATTGCGGAGATGGCTCGTAACTACTACAATCACATAGATAGTTTTGACGTTGAACTTGATCTCCACTACGATACAAACGGTGATGGGGAGGCTGAAAAGACTAGAACCCTGGTAGGAGATCCAAGAACCGATATCGACATGGGAAACGGAGTTTTTCCCAGCATTCTGCCCATGCAGTTCGAGGACTCCGAACAGTATCTTGTTCTCAGAGAGATGCAGACCTACGACAGAGACTTCGTGAAGTATATAGCGAAAGAAGCAGATTTCACAGGTAGAAATGGGTCAGCCTTTGACTGGCAAGTCGCGGACAGTATAGGAACTGACGACTACGAACCTAAAGATCCCGACACCTTCGCCTATGTTCCAGAACCTTTAGACTTCCTAGGAATTAACGGTGTGGAGGGATACCACGAAAAGGCCTCTGATAATGAAGACCTGCCGTATATCTCGGTTCCTGACTGGACGATACTTGACATTGACAAAAGCGAGGAGTCAATTGTAGGAGTCAGACCTTTCTATGATACTATATGGGATGCGGGTGTTACTACAAGTGAGGCAGAGAATATAGGCGGGTGGCGAGGCGCGAATAGAGGCCTTGGAAGAACTATTCACGACATGGATGATGAGTTCTTTCATGGTTACAACGGTGATAGCCACTTCATAGGGTTCTACGACAACGAGTTCCCTCATCTAGTTGGTTCCGAGATGGCGTTTAACGGCGATGAATGGCAGAGATTTAAGGATAATTTCCGTGACGAATCTGAAAGCGCAGATGACTGGATGCAGCATCTATTCGAGAAAATCCGGGAAAACGAGTTTAAAACAGCTGAAGCCGTTAATGAAGAAGGAATAAGGTACGCCGAGCTTATAGATGGAAAGCTCGACGAAAGCAGGATACCTGACGATATGAGAGCTCACAAAATCTTCTAGAGCTCCAGATATTCCTGGCCGCCCATGTAATCCTGCAAGGCCTCAGGAATCTTGATACCTTCCTCTGTCTGGTTGTTCTCGATGATTGCTGTCATTATTCTCTCAGTTGCCAGAGCAGTAGCGTTTAGAGTGTGTGCTACTTCTGTGTCGTCGCCGCGCCTGATCTTTACGTTTACCTTTCTGGCCTGGTAGTCTGTGCAGTTACTGCATGAGACTACTTCCCCGTATTCTTCTAGTGGAGGCCTCCAGACCTCTATGTCGTACTTCTTCGCGGCGTTGTCGTTCATGTCTCCTGTGCAGACATTTACAACGCGGTAAGGAAGGTTTAATCTCTTCATGATCTCTTCCGAGTTTTCAAGCAGTTCTTCGTGGAAGTCCCAGCTGTCCTCTGGTTCCGTGAATATGTACTGCTCTACCTTCTCAAACTGGTGTATACGCCATATTCCACGTGTCTGTTGGCCGTGTTTTCCTGCTTCCTGTCGGAAGTTGGTGGAGAATCCTCCATACTTTTTCGGCAGTTCTTCTGGCTGGAGGATGTCATCCATGTGCAGGGTGGCGAGGGTTTGCTCCGAAGTCGCGATCAGGTACCTGTCCTCGTCTTCGATCTTGTACAGCTGCTCTTCAAAATCCTCAAGTTCAGCGGCAGAACTCATGGCCTCATGATTCAGCATGAATGGCGTCTGCATAGGAACGTAGCCTTTCTCCCTGATAACGTCCATCGCAAACTGGATTAAGCCCTGGTTCAGCCTGAAGAGATCTCCTTCAAGGAAGTAAGCTCGTTCTCCTGCGATCTTGGCAGCCTGTTCTGCGTGGGTAACGTTTTTCTCCTCCAGTACATCTGCAGCAAGCCTTGTGTCTTCAGCTCTTCCGTTTTCAGGCTTCCAGTTCTTGATCTCTACGTTGTCGTCCTCGTCTTCTCCATCAGGAACTGACTCGTGGAGGATGTTGCCGACCCGATACCTGAGATCGTCACGTTCCTCTTTAAGGCCTTCGACTTCTCCTTCAAGTTCGCTGATTCTCTGCTTTACCTCCTGCATGCGTTCGATTTTATCGGAGGCATCTTCTCCTTCCTGTTTAAGCTCCGCTATTTTATCGCCTACTTTGTTTCTCTCCTGTTGAAGTTCTTCTAGTTCCTGGAGTTTCTCTCTCCACTCCTTATCGAGTTCGACTACACGGTCTACTCTTTCTGGGTCTTTACCTCTTCTTTTCTCTGATGCCTTTATTCTTTCTGGGTCTTCTCGGAACAGTTCTATATCTAGCATGTGAAATCACTTGCGGCTAAACCAATTTAACTGCTTCCGGAGCGGTTGTCGGAAGAGCGTTGAGAAATATTTTATCTTGAACAGGTTTTACGTAGAAAAAGCTCTCATCGAGCTCTGTAAGTTTCAAAACGTGTCCGGTGAGAAAAGTCTGGAAATCGCAGATTTCCCTCGACTCCTGAAAGTCGAAGACTTTCAGAGGGACGTTCACCTTTCATTGTACCGAACCATTAGAGGCCGAGAGTTAAAAACCTACTTCTCCATCTCGAGAAGTTTTCTCTTAACCTTGCTCTCTGTTTCTCCCAGGTAACCGCCCAGAGAATTCATGCCCACAACTCTATGGCATGGAATAATAATGGGTAGAGGGTTGCTGGCGACTGCCTGGCCAACTGCGACAGGAACACTATCCAGTTCTTCAGCGATCTCGCTGTATGTAACCTGTTCTCCGTACTCTATACTTGAAACGTTTCTCAGGACCTTACCTCTAAATCCTTCCGGCAAACTGTAGTCCAGGTCGAAGGCCTTTCTCTCTTCGTTGATGTACTCGTTCAGCTGATCCTCTATCTCGTCTCTTTCCTGATCTATAAGTTTCTCGACGATCTTCAGTGAGCGGCCGTGTATAGTTATTCTCACGTACCTGAAATTGTAACTAGTCTCTTTTTAGTTAAATCCTGGAAAATGTTTTTAGGTATCTTAAAGTCTCGGATACAATTAGATAATATGAAAGAAGTAGCAGGTTACAAGTTCGACGAGGAAAACCCTCAAGAACTGAAAGAGAAAGTTGTTACCAGCGAAGAGTTCGAAAAGATCAAGGAAGCGATGGAGCTTGGAGAAAACATCAGGTTTGGCAAAAGGCCTTACGATGCACCTATTGGAAAAGTAAGGATATGGGTAGAGGAAGACGACCCCGAAGAGTAGATACTATTTCTGAAGGCTCTTCATACCTCTGTAAATTCTTGGATATATAGAAGCAAGGTCTCCTGACAGTTTTCCGGTGAGTCCATGCCTCTTTATTCTCTCTACTGATTCTTTGTAGAATCTTTCGAGTTCGTCTAGATCTAAATCGTCGTCCATGACGTCGTCGGCAACCTGTCCCAGATAGGCCAGGTCGTATGAGAACTGGAGATCATCTGTTTCTGGTTCAAAGTCTTCAAGTGTTCCAAGGCTTGTACCAACCATCTCTCCAATCATGCCGCTCACACCTCTACTGTAGGCCTTGTATCCCTCCACTGATTCTTTATCTTCCTCCAGAAGAATGTCTCGTGCATCTTTAACATAAGGCAGGTAGAACTCTTTCTCCAGTTCTTCACCTGTAGCTGCACCTATCTCATAGAGTGCTCTCTCAGGCCCTTGAACCTGTTGAGGAACTTCTTCATCCTGAATGCTCTGTATGTAGGTGTTTAAGAGTTCCTCTCTATCTTCGGCTTCGGGAACTCCATCTCCATCCAGAAAATCATCTACAATACGTGTATTTAATCCAATAAGACTGCCTATTTCGTAGGCCTCTCGAATATTTCTTCTTCCGCCGCCTCTGAGATATGTAGCTACTGCGGCTAGACCTGAAGACATCATATTGGCCGAGCTATCAAGCTTTTCCTGATACTCCGTAGGTAAGTGAGGATCTGCTCTTCCTCGGGCCTTGTCTCTCATCTAGTAAAAACCACTGACTCATCAAACTTTTTACTAGTTAGTCACAACAATGGGTATTTGGGAGAATAAAAAGGGGAAAATTGAGGAGTTTACTCCTCTATATAGTCGGGTTTCTCGTGGCCTATCTCTTCTAGAGGGTCAAGGAGCTCCGGTTCTTCTTTGAACCGTTCTCTTACTGGTTCGAATCTGTCGATTACTTCATCTGCTACGGCCTCTTTCAGGTCCAGTGGGTGGAGTTCTCCGCTTTCGAAGTCTTCTGTCATTTCCTCGAATTCCTCGTAGTGGAGGTCTCCGCCGTACTCTTCTTTTCTCGCGACTGTTAGTTCTCTGTCTGCGCCAAAGATGAAGAACTGACAGATCTGGATGACCGGATTATCTTCGAGTTCTCCCTGTGGGCAGTACGCGTCTTCAAGTACGTCCCTGATGTCCTCGGGGTCTGCGTGTAGTGGGAACATCGTGTTCTTTTTGGATGAGGACATCTTGTCGCCGTCTCCTGCGAGAGATGAAAGCAGTGGCCAGTGCAGGCAGGTTGGTTTCTCGTATCCGAGTTTTGGTAGCTGTTCTCTAGCGAGCATATGGATTTTTCTCTGTTCAATTCCTGCAACCGCTAGATCAAGGTCTAGGTGGACAATATCAAGGGCCTGCATTAATGGGTAGACGATCTGACTGATGTAAACTTCGTCTTTATCTCTAAGATCATGCTGCATACTTCTCTCGCCACGGTTAATGGTGGTTTTTTGTGTCATAGTCAGTAGGTCGTGGAAATACTCGTTGTTTTCTTGGAAGTCTCTGCCATGCACATACTCTGCTTCTAGACCCAATGCTTCGAAAGTAGCCTGCCAGTATTTGATCATTTCCTCAATCCATTCCTCTTCTCCTTTCTTATTGAGGAATGTGTGTAGGTCTGCCCAGAGAATAACAGGCTGAAAACCAGCTTTCTGGATATCCAGCATTTTGCGCACTGAAATCCAATGGCCTAAATGAACAGGTCCGGAGGTTTCGTAACCCACGTAGGCTCTTGGAGAATCTTTCTCAAGCACATCATCAAGTTCTTCTTCCTTTATGATTTCCTCGGTGTTTCTCAGCACTAGGTCTTTACGTTCTTCTTTATCCATTTATCAGCACCTGAGGAAGAATCCGTTTCGAAAGTTTAAGTTAGAGCTGGGTCTAGAAGGTTTTGAACTAGTTTCTAAAGATCCGAAGGTAAAAACGTCCACCTTTCATTACGAAAAACTGGGGATTGAAGGCTTAAAACCCTTTACCTGGCTACATCCACTACTTTTCCATCCGTCAGCTCTTTCAGATCCCCGGGATCCAGCAATACACCAAGGACTCGGGAGCCTGCTGCGGGCCTCACTTTTTCCTGTTTCATTAGTTCTTCCTCAATAATCACAGGGATATCAAGGTCGAATGGCGATACTCCTCCTATCTTGTATCCTGTAGAGTCCTCCACTTCTGAGGGATTCGCCATCCTTGTGTCGGAACCAATTATCTCTTCTAGCTTTTCCTCAGAAACTGAAGTATCGCCAGGACACAGGACAGCCACAGGTTCATCTGCCATAAATATCAGGGTCTTGATGATCCTTGACTTATCGACATCGGTGTTTTCTGCGGATTCATCGACTGTCTCGCTCTTAGCATGGATCAAGAACTCTGGTTCAAGGCCTTTCTCTTTCACTGAGTTAATCGCTCTTCTAACGTTTTCAAGGTCTTCCTCGATAAAGTCCAGAAACTCCTCTAGTTCTTCTGTTGACTGAGTAAAGTAGTTCATGTAGAAATTTTCGGCCTCTGAGTATTAAATTTCTATGTTTCACGGTTTGACCATAGTTCAGGTAGGTCTTCTTCTGTTTCCCATGCCTCTCTTATTATCTGGTCTCTTCTGAACCTGCTCTGAATAGGTATATAGCCAGAGTTGTTGGTGTGGCCTCTTGGTGTCTGAACGTCAAACATTTCAACTTCTTCTCCGCTCTGGTCGAATATCTGGTGCTCGAATATCTCATCCCATTCTGCGTCGAAGTGAAGTGAGTGGAGTTTATCTTCGCCGAAACTTGCCAGGTGTATGCTTCT
>JBDGSF010000007.1:14607-23249 GCA_042217675.1 Candidatus Nanohaloarchaea archaeon
TCTTCTACGTAGTCATTTACTTGGCGGCCTACTTCCCTACAGTACTGTTCTCTATCCTCAGAATCCTGTACTTCGAATGCATGTATTTCAGAAATCTGTAGAACGTTGTAGTTGTCAGGTATATTGAACTCGCCAGGCATGTATTCAGGGCCTGGCTCCGATTTCAGGCTGGGCACCCTTTAATAGTCTTTAAGGGTTTCAGAATTTGGGGTGCCTTCATTGGTTAGCTATTGGAAGGAATAAGTGAAAAATGTACTGGAAGGCCTTCTATTCGATTTCGATGTTGCGGTCTTCGTCTTCGCTCTTGTCTGCTGTTATCTGGAGTACTCCGTCCTTGTATTCTGCTTCTATTGTTTCTGGGTCTACCGGTTTAGGCCATGCAATGGTTCGGTGGAAGGTTCTTGAGGATCTTTCTCTGCGGTAGTACTTTTCGTTTTCCTCTGTTATTTCCTGGTTGCTTTCTGCCATGATCTCTACTTTTTCTTCGTCGGCCTTCACGTTGATCTCTTCTTTCTCTACTCCAGGAAGGTCTGCTCTCACCTTGAGCTGGCCGTCTTCTTCGGTGATGTCGATAGGTACTGTGCCTGTCAGGTTTGTAGCCATGTCTCTGCCGAAGTCCTGGAACTGTTCTACAAAGTTTTGCATCTGTTTGAATAAGTCGTCGAAGCCGTCTTCTCGTCGATCTAGTCTTCTCATCTTCACGCACCTGTTTTTGTTTATGTCGATAAAAATTTTAATCGTTTTCACTGATGCGGTTCAGCTGTTCTTCGAGGAACTCTATCTGCTGGTGTATGTCGTCAAGCAGTTCTTCGGCCTGAACCTCCTTACTGGTCTTCTCTCCATTGCTGTGTTCAATGCTGGAGAACTCTTCCTCGACTTCTTCTACCTCTGCCTCAAGCTCTTTGAGAGCTTCTTCGTAATCCGTCATGGAAAAACTTTAACGCTTCCAAAGTTTAAAACCAGTCTATGAAGAGACGTGAAAAAGTCCTTGAAGAGGCCCAGAAACTTGTAGATGACGGCAGAAAGCCCTCCGCACGCGTGATTTCCAGGAAGCTTGATTGGCCGGAGAACGATATCCACCGCTGCCTTAATTCTCTGGAGAAGAAAGGAGAAATAGAGACCTATACACGGTCTTTCAGAGGAGATAAACACCGTTTTATAGGGATTAAAAGAGGTTAGTTTTGAACCTGTGGAGTAGGTACCGGCGGTAGAAGGTTCAACGTGTCTGCTACTCCTACGGCCTCTGAGATCAGTTTCCTGTACATGTCGTTCATCAGAGGTGCGTTGATGCTTCCCGGCAGCTGACCGTTTTCTTCCCAGGCCTTTACTATTTCTTCTGTGTCTCCTTTCCAGAGCACGTTTCCTGAGAGCTTGATCTGTGCTCCTGTCTGGCCGTTTGCATCGTAGTCTACTGTGAAGCTGTAGTAGATTTTAGCTACCGGTTCTTCGAATGCGTTGACATCTGCCGTCTCCACATCTTCTATTTCCGGGGTGTAATTGATCTGGAGGTCTCCTTGAACGTTTTCCTCCTGTGAGGCCTCAAGTTCCGTCACGTTAAATCCTACTATCATATCCGGTTTTTCGTTGCCAAGTCCTTTATTTGTTACCTGGTAAATCAAGTACATGGGATTTATTGAAAAATACGGCACCGCGATAATAGCTCTACTGATAGGTGGAGGTTTCGCATTTGGAGGAATAGCATCTTATTCAGGGCTTGTAGGCTCTTCGGGCTCCAGCAACAGCAATCAACAGTTTAACGCAACTCTACCTAACTCAACGGTTTTAGAAGGAAGTATGGGCCTCACTTCCCAGCAGAAAGTTGTGCTGGCGGCAAGGAAAGACGCAGTTTTTGTGACAGGATACTACAATACTTCAAAAGGCAGAGATAGTTTGCAAGTGCTTGGGGAAGTTCAGAAAGGTATCGGAGGCAGCATGTACGTTAATTACATGAATGCAACGAATTCACCGCCTTCCATTAGACTCAGGTCTACACCTGCGGTGCATATAGTTGGAACGGTAACTCGAGGAAATAGGTTAGTGCCTAACCAGGAACTTATCTATAATATCAGTGAGAAAAAGATCTCTTCCTCTGCATGTAACTACATCAGAGATCTTCCGGATTCCGGTGTGGTCTACTGCTTCAGCTGATGTCAAAGGCCTTGGCAAAGGATTCATCTCCTTGAACTTCGCTTGAGTACTCTTCAAGTGCTTTCTCAGCGCTTTTGCCTGTTTCAGATGCTGAGACTGCTCCTTTCTCTCCTATCAAGGTTACACGGGCCTCGTATTTGCTGGAAAGCTTCTGGGCTACCTGGATCAGTAGACCGACGTTCTCGGTAGGGACTTCGGCCTCGAGATCTTCAGTACCGGATTCCTGTAAAGATTTTTCCAGGAATTCTTCTATCTGCGATTCCAGTTTCTCGACTTTTTTCTCTCTGTTCTTTCTCTGGTTGAAAAGCGCCCTGGCCTTTTGGACTGCTGTTTCTTCGTTTAATTCAGTGAAATCAGGTTCTACATCAAGGAATCGGGAAAGTTTCTCTATTCTTTCTCTGTATTTCTCTGACTCCTGTAAAAATCTTTCAACCGTATCTGTAAGGTGTTCTGGCTCGACTGAGAAGATGCTGCATAGTTCTCTCTCCGCTTTTCGAGGCCTTGAACTGATTTCTGTGTCGAGCATTTTTGAAACCTGAGAAACCCTGTTTTCAATGCGTTCCATGTAGTTCTCTGCGGCTTTTCCTGCCTTGTACTCCAGTCTTATAACTCCGTCCTGTATTCTCTTTGTCCCGGTAATGTAGAACTCTCCTGCGTGGCTGGTACGGGTCAGATGTGTTCCCCCGCAGGCCTCGATATCCCTTTCTTCTATCTCAATCAGTCTTACATTGTTTCCTGGCGGTGCACCTCCCTGGTAGATCCGGAAGCCGTACCTCTGTTCGGCCTCTGACTTCTTCATTTCAAGACTCCTGATCTCAAGGCCTTTCTCAATCATTGACTCTACTTTTTCCTCAATCCTGTCGATTTCTTTCTGGGAAGGCTTCTCGTAGTGTGTGATATCCAGTCTGGCCTTCTCCCCGGTCTTTTTGGCTCCTGCCTGGAATATGTGTGATCCTAATTCTTCCCGGGCTGCGGCGTTTACCATGTGGGTGGAGGAGTGGTGCTGTGTTAACTGCTTTCTTTTCTCTCCATCGACGGTCCCTTCAACTTTGTCTCCTTCCTTCAGTCTGTGCTCTGGAGCTCTGTGCAGCACTATGTCGCCCTGTTTCTGTACTTCTTCCACTTTAAAGCCGTCCAGGGTTCCTTCGTCGTACTCCTGGCCTCCGCCTTGAGGATAGAACATGGTTCTATCAAGTACAACCCACTCCTCTTCTACTACTGCCTCTACCGTTGCTGTGAAGCTGAAGTCTCTGCTATCGCTGTTTCTGTATGGTTCACGTCTTTCGTAGTATAGTTTTTCTGTAGAGTTCAGGCCCTCAAGATCGAACTCTTCTTCGACTTCTTCTACTGCCTCTTCTTCGCTTCCTATCTTCATATAGAAATCTTCCGGAACTCTATAGCCGTGTTCCTCCATCATCTCCGGGGATACGCCATGGGATTCGTAGAGCTCTATCATTTCTTCGAGAGAAGGCTGTTCATCTACCTCGTTTAGCTTCTTCTCGGCCTTTTCCCTGGCCTTACTGTATTTCTCTTCTTCAACATCCAGGATTTCCTCTATTTCGTTCATTGAATCCAGAAGTTCCGGGAACATAGGCTCAAGTTCCTCAGCGTTCCATCTTGCTACCTCTTTCAGGTCAATATCCCAGTCATATCTTTCGACGAAGTCTTTAGCCCTTCTGTAAATCATTCTCAGGTTATGGCCTCCCCCAGTGTTGCTAGGAATCTTCCCATCTGAAAGCGCGAAAATAAGCGCTCTCATGTGTTCTGCAACACTGTACAGCGCCGCAGCAGGTTTGATCTCTTCCTTGAGATCGTCCACGTCTTCGCCTATCTTCTCCGCTATCTCCCTCCACTTTTCATCGATATCCTCTACCTCATCGACGTTTAACTCGGAGGAGTGAGGCAGGAATCTCTCCCATACCTCCTGATCTATCTCCAGGCCTGTTCTCTCCTTCATTTTCTCCAGTGTCTCAGGCATTACTGACTCGTAACTGGTTTCAGAGCCGCGGCTTATCCACGTGATTCTTTCGTGGCCCATCCCCATGTCCAGCACTTTCAGATCCAGCTCTTCGTAGCCGTCTGGAGTCTGCTTGTAGAACATGTAGACCTGGTTCCACAGTTCAAGGCCGTCGACGAAGAACTCCATTGAAGCTCCGAGGTTGCCTCCGCCGCCCCAGGAGTCTTCGTGTAGTATAAGTTTTTCCTCAGGTATTCCCAGGGCCTCTACTGCGAATTCAAACATGTCGCGGAAGTATCGGTCCTGATCATATTTTTCAGGAGGCTGGAAACATGTCTGGCCTATATGGTCATGTAAAACGTAGTGTCTTCCTGTTATGCCGACGTTGTCCACATCGTTGAATCTGAGGCTGGGCTGTGGAATGATTAGTTCTGGTGCAGGAGGCTCGGCTTTCCCTGAGACAACATCCGGCTGGAAACAGTATATGGAGGCGCCGGTGAACTCAACGTCGTCACGCCATCGAGCTACTACCGGATATCTATCGATCGAGCTGTATCCTCTTTCCGTCATGAATTCTTCGAACAGTTCCCAGGCCTCGATGTACGAGTAGGTTTCTTCGGTTGGAGAATCATTAATGAAGGTGTAACCTCCGGAGCATTCTGGTTCGCCACATACCTTTCTGTCTTTTTTGGAGCTCCAGAAATACCTTCCACAGTTCTCACACCGGCCTCGACTGAATCCTTTCTCTCTAAGCACGTCGGTAGCGAAGAATTTCTCTGGGTTCTGACTGGCTTCATCCTGTATCTCTTCCTTGAGTTCGTCGAGGCCTTTCATACAGCAGTTTTTGTTCGAGAATTTTTTTATCTGCTGTGAGAAGAAAAAAGAGGAAAGAGGGTTATGTTACTCGAGTCTTTCGTTCAGTTCTGTCATCAGTGCCAGGGTGTAGAAGGACCCGAGAAGGACTCCTAGGAGGTAGATGATCATTCCGATCACTCCTTCCTGGAACATACCTCCAAAGGCAAGAGCCATAAGTAGAATGAATGGTATGAAGGAAACCATTACTCTTAATCGGTTGTCGCTGGTCATCTGAACGCTTTCATCCAGACTCTGGAACAATCTGCTGTCATTTATGGCTATTCGTGGAAGCGCTACAATCAATGCTGCCGTAACGTAGAGAGACAGAAGTAGAGCGGCTAAACCTCCGACGGCGAAAAGAGGCATGAGGCCTGCCATCGAGGAAAGCCCTGCTGTCCCTGTTGCAAGACTCATTGATCCCCTTCCTGCCATTCCTACAAGGAGCAGTGGATACAGAATGATGTACATTACAGCCAGTACAAATGCCTGAATTGTGATATTTGCTCCCAGAAGCCGTAGGAAAGGCCTAAAAACGTTCTCGGTGAACATCTCTGGTTTAAACGTCTCTTCGTCAAAAGCTCTCAGTGATCCAACTGCTACTATCCCTGCACCAATCAGATACCCGAGGAAGGTGGCTATGACTACTATGCCTCCTAGAATGCTGCTGACAGAGGTTAAAGCACCTCCTATCATGAATCCTGCGATCATCAGCAGGATCAGTCCTAGAAAGGCTCCTAGGACGCCTAGAGAGGCTTTGGAATATATTCTTTTGAAGCTGGACAGAACTGTCTGTGAAATATCTAGCTCCATTGTAAGAAAGAATAAAGCTCTATATCAATAAAAAAGAAGCGGTAACTGGGAAGGCCTTTAGAACATTGATCCTAGGCCTTCCGCAGCTTCCTCTTCTGAAGCTTCTTCTTCCTCTTCTTCGTCGTCGGATTCTTCTTCAGTTGTGTCGTCTCCGCCGTCTTCTGCGGATCCGCCTGAAGGTGCTGCGCCTGCTGCAACTGCTGTCTCCATTGCTTCTTCAATGTCAACATCTTCAAGTGCTGCAACTAGAGCCTTGATCTCAGTGTCTTCGACTTCTAGATCTGCTGCGTCTACAATGTCCTGTAGATTGTCTTCGTTAACTTCTTTTCCGGCTTCGTGTAGTGTCAGTGCTGCGTAAACTAGTTCCATTGATTAATTCACCAATACCTCAGTATCTGAAACCAACCCTTAAAAACCTCTCCTGCATAATTGAATACAAATGAGATTGAAGTTCGAGGACCTGCCGGAAGAGACGAGAGCGAAGTTAACGGAGAAAGGCCGTGACGATCTATGGCATAAGGTAGACGAGTTTGGCGGAGTCAAACAGCTTTCAGAGGCCTTCGACTTCTCCAGCTCGAAGATGTACAACTGGCGATCCAAAAACTCCTTCATGCCGATCAACTTTATCAGGCGATTGATGGGGCAGAACCCTCCGGAAATTTCCGCTGTGAAAGGTAAAGGCCGTGGAAAGGCCTGGGAAATAGATCTGCCGGTCGAAATAGATGAAGAACTTCTGACCAGGGTAGAGGCCTCGGTAACAGTCAACAAGAAAGGCACACCGGTGTATATTACAGATGAGAAACCACTGGCATCAAGATTCATTGAACTGCTTGAAGAGATAGGTGTAGAATCCAGTTTCTACAACCGTGAAGGCCGTTACGAAGTCCGTTACTCCAAATACTCGCACAGAGTGCTATCTGGCCTTGAATTCGATGAAAAATTCTCTGCTCTTGTAGATGAAGAAGGAGAGATCTCCGATGGAACAGTAAAGGCCTCAGGTAGAGAAATTCCTGTCGAAGAGTTCGACTCGGTGCTCTACTCTCGCAGCAAAACCTTTGATCTGGCGCTGACCCGTGGAGATAAAGAAAAAATTCAGGCCTTGATTGCTGAAGAATCAAGTAAGGTAAGAAACTTAGTAGGTTGAGGGAAATTTAGAGGGAAAAATAAAGAGAAGAGAAGGATTTTACTCCTCTTCTTCGTCATCCGAGTCCTGTTCGGATTCGGTGTCTGACTCGTCTGATTCCTCTTCAGTCTCTGTCTCTTCTTCTGTGTCCTCTTCCTCTTCGGAAGATTGCTCCTCAGAAGATTCTTCAGAATCTTCGTCTTCTAGGTCGACTGATTCGAGGTCTACTTGGGAGTCGAGGCCGTCTGCGTTGGACTTGGCGTAGGCGAGAGCTTCTTCAATTGTTTCTTCAAATGGTAGGCCTTCGCTGACTGCCAGGTTCTTGGCTTTCTGTGCTGCTTCGCTGATGATTGCTTCTGCAGTTGTTTCGTTGATGATTCCTGCGTTGACTGCGAGGTTAAATGCTCCGCTTGCTGCGGATTCGACATCTGTTCTGTACTGTTCTGTGTCGATGTCAAGTTCTTCTGCCTTGAATAGTTCTCCTTCGCTGTATGCTACGTCAAGGTCGAGTCCGATTTCCAGTGGTTCGATTTCGAGCTGGTTGAGGATTTCTGCATCGTCTGCAGTGATTTCCTCTCCTTTCTCGATGATTACTCCTGGCTCCTGTACGTGGATGGAGCCATCCTGTACCTGTACTTGAAGGCCTTTCTGCTGGAGTTTTCCAAGCATTGGTCCTGGCCCGATTCCTGTGTCTCCATCGGAGACTTCGATATCGTTTGGAGCTGTTTCTCCTCCCTGTGCTGCTGCACTGGTCTTGTTCTCCTTGATCAGTGAGTATAGCTGGAAGGGGTCTTTTTCTGAGAAGATGAATGCTGGCTGGATTGCATCGTTGTCCTCCAGCTGTTCGATGTCTTCTTTATCTGATTTCTCGATGGCGATCTCCATCAAGGTCTTCCTGGACATTCTAATCTTCGCGAACTCCTTCATCTCTTTCTTGATCTGCTGGAGCTGCTTCGCCGGAAGGTTATGCATGTCGAGGATCCCGATTACCGGGTTGGATTCGATCTCTTCCTTGAAGTACTCGACCTTTTCTTCTTTCTCTTCTCGTGATAGCTTCTTTGGCTTTGGCTGGACCATTATCTAAGCACCTCCGTGCTTATGGAAAGCTGAAAATCTGTGATTTTCAATTTACTCTACCTCCACTGTAGGACCCATCGTGGTTTTTACCAGTACGGATTTGATGTTGTTCTGGCCCTGAGGAAGCTGATCTTCTACAAAGTCGTAGATTGCGGATGCGTTCCTCGCGGCTTCTTCCAGATCTCTGTCTTCGTTACCGATCTTGATCTGCATCAAAGGATCTTCACGAAGTCTGAGAGTAACTGTGTTCCTCAAGTCCTCGATCTCATCTGTAGGATCGCTTCCTGGAGGCATTGGATCCGGCATCATATTGCGCGGACCAAATACCTGTCCCAGCTGAGAACCGATCTTAGGCATCAGTGGGGCCTCAGCAATCAGGAATGAGTATTCTTCCGCAAGATCTTTAGCATTGTCGGGATTTTCAAAGTATTCTTCCTCAAGCTCGTCCTCTGTAATCTCCAGATCGGCATTCTCTGCGTTCTTTGCAAGGGTATCTCCGATTACTGCAACTTTTACATCTTCATCAGCCTGGAAAGGAAGCTTGAAGTCCTCGTTGAACCTGTTGTCAGGATCTGAAAGATCGAGGCCTGTAAAGTTGATTATCAGGTCGATACTTTCGGTGAAATCTCTTTCCTCTGCCTGTTCAACAGCTTCGTTAACTGCGTCTTCAAA